>DATFZR010000095.1:0-3099 GCA_035314265.1 Candidatus Acidiferrales bacterium | reverse complement strand
CGGACGCCGCACCGTCCAGCCCAAGAGCCTGAACCAGCGCCGCTATCTCGAAGCCATCGAGAAGCATGACATGGTCTTCGGCGTTGGCCCCGCGGGCACCGGCAAGACTTATCTCGCCGTCGCTATGGCAATTTCCGCACTGCTCTCAAAACGCGTCAACCGCATCATCCTCGCCCGCCCCGCCGTGGAAGCCGGCGAGCGCCTCGGCTTCCTCCCCGGCACCCTCCAGCAGAAAATCGATCCCTACATGCGTCCTCTCTATGACGCGCTCTACGACATGCTCGACGCCGACAAGCTCGAGCGCTACCTCGAGAAGGGAATCATCGAAGTCGCTCCGCTCGCCTTCATGCGCGGACGCACCCTCAACGATTCCTTCGTCATCCTCGATGAAGCGCAAAACACCACCAGCGAGCAGATGAAGATGTTCCTCACCCGCCTCGGCTTCAACTCCAAAGCCGTCATCACCGGCGACATCACCCAGATTGACCTGCCCGCCGAGCGCCGCTCCGGCCTCGTCGAGGCCATGGAAGTCTGCGGCAAAATCCCCGAGATCGGTTTCGTGCACTTCAACGAGCGCGACGTCGTGCGCCACAATCTGGTCCAGCAAATCATCAAGGCCTACGAGAAATTCGAGGCAGGCTCCGGCTCGCAGGGCCGCTCCTCGAACTCCGGCCGCCATTCGGGAAAATGACCCCCGATACTTCAAGACCCGATATTTCAAGACCCGATACTTCAAGAAACGATCCTCCACGAACGAGGCCCGCGCCAGCGGGCCGCCGGGCTCGCCCCGCGTCAGCGCGTCGTCGCCCGCGGCCCACGCCCGGCAACAGCCACGGTGAACGCGTCGTCGTCAATCGCCAGCGCGCCGTAACCGTCCGCCCGCGCCCGCTCGGCGATTTCCTCGCCCGCGCCTGCGATCTCGTATTGCCCCGCGCCGCCGGAGTGGCCGTCTGCCTCGTCTCAGACTCAGAAATCGCGCGCCTCAACCGCACCTATCGCGGAAAAGCCGGCCCCACAGACGTCCTCTCGTTTCCCGCCGGCGGACGCGGCGGCGATATCGCCATTTCACCCGCCGCGGCACGCCGCAACGCCCGTTCCCTGGGCCGCGCCGTCAGCGCGGAACTGCGCGTGCTCATCCTGCACGGCGTCCTGCACCTGGCCGGCTACGACCACGAAACCGACCAGGGACAGATGGACCGCCGCGAGCGCCATTTGCGCCGCCGCCTGGGAATCGCCTGACCATGGAACTCCCCGTCGTCATTCTCGGCATCATGGCGCTCTGCGCCGCACTCACCGTCGTTTCCTACGTGGACCGCGTCTACCTGCAATTCAGCCGCATGACCACCGGCGGCCTGCGCGACAACCTCGACGTCTTTGAAGCCGAAATCGAGCCCCGCCTCAAGCTCGAACGCCCCGCCGCCGCCCTCACCTTCCGCCTCCTATCGCATCTTCTTCTTGTAATGGTGGCCGCACTCACCGTTTTGGCCGCCGCCAAATCGGCAGACACCATCGCAGAGACGGCACTCGAGGAAATCGTTCTGCCCATCTGCGAAGTCTTCTTCTTCATGCACCTCATCCCCTACCTGCTGCTCACCCACAGCACGGGACGCTGGCTCGGCCCCCTGGTGCCGGGATTGCGTACGCTCTCCTTTCTGGTGTGGCCCATCCGCACGCTTCTCGAGGCCGGCGTTTCCGTGGCCCACCTGCACGACGAGAAGCCCACCGGCGAGGAATCCGTCCAGGAAAGCCTCGAGGCCCTGGTCGAGGCGGGCGAGAGCCAGGGCATCCTCGAGCCCCACGACACCAAGCTCATCGAGCAGGTCGTCGAATTCGGCGATAAGCGCGTCCGCGAGGTGATGACCCCGCGCCCCGATATCGTCGCCATTCCCGCGTCCTCCACGCTGGCACAGCTCCGCCAGTTGCTGGTCGATTCCAAATACTCGCGCGTGCCCGTTTACGAGAATTCCCTCGACGAAATCGCCGGCATCGCCAACGTCCACGATATTCTGGGCGTTCCCGAGGGCGAAGCCTCCAAGAGACCCGTGCGCGAAATCGTGCGGCCCGTCATTTTTGTTCCCGAGACGAAATTCGGCTCCGAGCTCCTGCGCGAGATGCAGCAGAAGAAGCAGCAGATAGCCGTCGCCGTGGACGAATACGGAAACGTGGCCGGCCTCGTCACCGCCGAAGACCTCGTCGAAGAAATCGTCGGCGAACTCGAAGACGAGGCCCGCCGCCCCGCACCCGACGCCGTCCGCGACCCGGACGGCAGCCTGGTCATCCGCGGCAGCGTTTCCGTCGAGCGCCTGGAAGAACTGCTCGGCGTTGCCCTCGATCGCGAAGAAGACGCCACAGCCACCACCGCCGCCGGCCTCCTCAACGAACTAGCCGGCCACGTCCCCGTCTCGGGAGAAGTCGTGGCCACCCCCCAGCTCCGCTTCGAGGTCGTAGACGCCAACCAACGTAAAGTCCTCCGCCTCCGCGTCCGCCTCCTAGCCCCAGCCACGCCAGAATCCGTGCCAGCAGCCCAAGCCCCCAAGCCAGCAGCTCACCCCCCCGCCGCGCCGCCCGCCGGCCCGGTAGGGGCCGCCCCAGGCCAGCCCGCCAGCCCTTTGGAGGGTGTCCGCCCGCCCGAAAAAGCCGCCCCCGCCACCCGCTCCTCAAAATAATAGCCGCCCCCTTTCCGCCCGGCCCTGTAGCGCGGGGCGACAAAGCCCCGCGGCCTTTCCGCTCCGTTCAGCACCCAAATTGTCCTAATCAGGCCCCAGCCCACCCCCACCATTTCCCCATCGCATGAAACAACTCTGTGCCCCCGGCGCACAGGGTCTAGAATCCACGCAATTCCCCTCCCAAGGGGTAGAGGCTGAAACCAGCCCTGCACCCGCCCTGAGGGTCCTGAACGGTAGCCACGGTCAGCGGCTTTCTGACCGTGGGGTTTTCTCCTCCCACCCCGAAGTCTACTTCTCCGCCTTCGCCGCAACGATCGCAGGCAACGTCTGCGCCAGCAAAAGGCCCGCCAGTAGAAACCAGCAGGGGATTCTGAGTTGTCGGTTCCAGTCGGTTCCTAAATATAGGTAGCGCCGCCTGCCAAGGGCAACTGCG
>DATFZR010000094.1:0-2971 GCA_035314265.1 Candidatus Acidiferrales bacterium | reverse complement strand
CAATTTTCTGAATATGTTGTTCAGGACCACGGAATCGAAGTTCAAGCCCAATTCGACCCTGGAGCGCGCGCTGGACCTGCTGTTCATTCTGCACGCGGACCACGAGCAGAACTGCTCGACCAGCGCGATGCGCGGCGTGGGCAGCTCCCACGTGGACCCCTACTGCGCCACCGCGGCGGCCACCGCCGCGCTCTATGGGCCTCTGCACGGCGGAGCCAACGAAGCTGTGGTGCGCATGCTGTCGGAGATCGGCTCCGTGTCCAACGTGCCGGCCTTCATCAAGAGCACGGAAAAGGGCGAGGCCAAGCTGATGGGCTTTGGCCATCGCGTGTACAAGAATTACGACCCGCGCGCGCGGATCATCAAGCAGGCCGCCTACCAGGTGTTCGACGTGCTGGGGCGCAATCCCTTGCTGGACATCGCGCTGGAAATCGAACGCATCGCGCTGGAAGACGATTACTTCATCAAGCGCAAGCTGTATCCCAACGTGGATTTTTACTCGGGGCTGATCTACCAGGCGATGGGCTTCCCCACGGCGATGTTTCCGGTGCTGTTTGCGATCCCGCGGACGGCGGGCTGGCTGGCGCACTGGCAGGAAATGCTGGACGATCCGGAGCAGAAAATCGCGCGGCCACGGCAGGTGTTCCTGGGGCCGGAGCGGCGCGGCTACCTGCCGATCGAGCAGCGAGGCTGACGCGGAAGTGACCTTAACGCCCAGGCTGTGTTTTGCCAGGCCGGCGTTTTTACGGCCCGGCGAGGCCGGAATTGCCGCTGATTGGCCCGGAACCGCTCAAAGTGATTGCAAACACGGCCAATCTCTGGCACAAAGACCTTCTTTGGGAATTTTGCGCCCCCTTCCTATGGCGCCCGATTTCCGTAGCCATAATCGAGGCTGATGGACGACGCCATAAAGCTTAGCTTTCCGAGTGACCCGCGCTACCTTGGCGTGATTCGCGGGTCTATCGAGCGCTTCGCGGCGCTGGTGGGATTTGACGAGGAGGACTGCCGGTGGATCACGCTGGCGGTGCACGAGGCGCTGACCAACGTGATTCGCCATGCGTATCACAACAAGCACGACCAGCCGGTGGAAATGCGGCTTCGCGAGCGGGATGGCGGGATGGAAGTGGTGCTGGTGGACCACGGCACGGGAGTGAAGCAGGAGCAGATGTGCGGACGGGATCTGGAGGACGTGCGGCCGGGAGGCCTGGGACTCCACATGATCCGTGAGATTATGGACGAAACCTTATACTCGCCCCTCGAGGGGCGCAACGAGCTCCGCATGTTCAAGGTGAAGGGCTCGAAGAGTTCGGCAGGAGAGTAATCGATGCATATTGCGACGCGGGTGGCGGGGACCAGCACGGTGGTGGACGTCCAGGGAGACATTGACCTGTACAATTCCCCGGAGGTGCGGAAGATCGTTCTCGAAGAACTCAAGGAGAAGAAAGTAGCGCGCCTGATCGTCAACTTGACCGGTGTGCGGTACATTGACAGCTCCGGGGTGGCGTCGCTGGTGGAAGGGCTGAAGGTGGCGCGGACGCTGAACAGCCGGTTCATGCTTTTCGGGTTGAGCCCGGCGGCGCGCGAGGTGCTGGAGCTTTCGCGGCTGATCCGAGTGTTCGAGGTTTTCACAACCGAGGAGGAAGCGGTTAAGGCGCCGTAGGCTTACGAGCCTGCCGCCCTAACTGCGAGCAATGGCATTCTTTGACAGCATCGGACGCGGGACGATCGGGACGTTCGGCTACGTGGGCGGGCTGGCGCGGTTGACGGGGCGCGCCGCCTACCTGACGGTGATTGGGCCGTTCCGGGGCAAACCCATCCGCCTGAGCCGCGCGATGCACCAGGCCATGGCCGTGGGGGTGGAAGCGCTGCCCATTCTTTCCACCATCACGTTTTTTGTGGGGCTGATCCTGGCGCTGCAAGGGGCCTACGAGCTGCGCAAGTTCGGCGCACTGCAGTTTGTGGCCGGGGGCGTGGCCGTCTCGATGACGCGCGAACTGGGTCCGCTGATGACGGCGATCGTGGTGATCGGGCGGTCGGGATCGGCGTTTGCGGCGGAAATCGGGACGATGATGGTGACGGAAGAGGTGGACGCGCTCACCACGATGGCCATCAATCCGGTGCAGTTCCTGGTGACGCCAAAGTTCCTGGCCATGATCATCATGCTGCCGTGCCTGACCACCTGGGCGGACTTTATGGGCGTGATGGGCGGAGCTGTGTTCGGAGTGACCGGGGCGAGCTTCACACTGGGCGGGTACGTGCAGGCCACGGTGGACGCGCTGGTGCAGCGCGACATCATCACCGGACTGATCAAGAGCGTGATGTTCGGAGGGGTGATCACGGCGGTGGGCTGCTATGAAGGATTCCAGACGGGAGCGGGGGCGGAAGAGGTGGGGCGTTCGACGACTTCCGCGGTGGTGATGTCCATCTTCCTGGTGATTATCGTGGACCTGGTGTTCACGAGCTTGTTCTACCTTTTGGACCGATGAGCCAGCCGCCGGATAACGTGATCCTCTCGGTGCGCGACCTGCGCGTGTGCTACGGCGAGCGCGAAATCCTGCACGGGATCAGCTTCGACGTGGCGCGTGCGGAAACGCTGGTGATCATGGGCGGTTCGGGGTGCGGCAAGAGCACGCTGCTGCGCACGCTGGTGGGCCTGCAACGGCCGAGCTCCGGGGAAATCTGGATTCGGGGCAAGGAAACGTCGACGCTCTCGCATGAGGAACTGGACGATACGCGGAAGAGGATGGGCCTCTCGTTCCAGGGCGGGGCGCTGTTTGGCTCGATGACGGTGGGCGAAAACGTGGCGCTACCGCTGCACGAGCACACCGAGCTGGAAGACACCACGATACAGATCATGATGAGGCTGAAGCTCGAGCAGGTGGGGCTGGCGGGGTTTGAGAGTTACATGCCTTCTCAACTGAGCGGGGGCATGAAGAAGCGCGCGGCGGTGGCGCGGGCCATGGCCATGGAC
>DATFZR010000093.1:0-5892 GCA_035314265.1 Candidatus Acidiferrales bacterium | reverse complement strand
TCTGGTTTGGCGGCGCCGGTTGCGGAACCAGTGCCTCGAGCCCCTGCTGCTTGTTGGGGTTGATAACCATGAAGATGATGAGCAGGACGAGCAGGATGTCGATGAGCGGAACGACGTTCATTTCCGCGAGCGCTCCCGCCTTCTTGCCTACCTGGATTCCCACGATCTCCTTCTTTCCTGCCCCAGCCGGCCTTCCGGCGTTACTGCCCCGATTCAACTTTGGTGGTCATCAGCCCCACATGGTCGATGTTGGCGCTGTGCATGATGTCGATGGCTTTGGCGACCTGCTCGAAGGGCACGTTGTCGTCGCCCTTGATGAAGGCGACGCGCTCGGCGCGGGTCTTGAAAATGTCGGTGAGCCGGGCTTCGAGCGTGTCCCAGGTGGAGGATTCCTGGTTGATCTTGAGCGAGCCGTCGTTGAGCACCTGCACGACCACGAGCTTATCGTTGAGGGCGTCGGGCTGCTTCTGGTTTGGCGGCGCCGGTTGCGGAACCAGTGCCTCGAGCCCCTGCTGCTTGTTGGGGTTGATAACCATGAAGATGATGAGCAGGACGAGCAGGATGTCGATGAGCGGAACGACGTTCATTTCCGCCAGCGCTCCCTTGCTCTTGCCAACTGACATTCCCATGACGGCGATCCTTTCCCTGGTGACGCCCGGCTATTGCCCAGAAGCAGGGGGCGGCGGCGGGCCCTTCTTCGAGCTTTTTTCGGTGAGCAAGCCCAACTGGTCCACACCAGCGGCGCGGATTTCGTCGACGACAGCGACAACCCTGCCGTACTTGGCCAGGCGGTCGCTGTTGAGGAATACGGTCTTGTCCGGGCGGCTGGAGAGCTTGTCTTTGAGGACGCTGGTGAGCTGGGCCTGGTCAATCTTCTGGGAGCCCATGAAGATGGAGCCGTCCTTGGTGACGGCCACAACGAGGGCGTCTTCTTTATCCGCGTCCTGCATTTCCTTGGGGTTGTCTACGGTGGCGCGTTCCACCGAGGCGCCCTTCTGGATCATGGGCGTGACCACCATGAAGATGATCAGCAGCACGAGCATGATGTCCGCCATGGGAATAATGTTCGGGGCGGCCATCACGTCCCCTGCCTTGGGTTTGTAAGCCACGGGGGTCTACTTTCTGCCTGCGCGCCGGGTGACGAAGTAGTTGACCAGCTCCATGGAGGAGTTGTCCATCTCGACGTCGAAGGCTTCAACCTTGTTGGTGAAGTAGTTGAAGGCCCACACGGCCGGCACGGCGACGAAGAGGCCGAGAGCGGTGGTGATGAGCGCTTCGGCGATGCCGCCGGCGACGGCGGAGAGGCCGGTGGCCTTCTGCGTGGCGATGCCCTTGAAGGCGTTGATGATGCCGACGACGGTGCCGAACAGGCCGACGAAGGGCGCGGTGGAGCCGATGGTGGCCAGACCGTTGAGCATGCGCTTCATCTCCGCGTGGACGATGGCCACGGCGCGGTCGAGGCCGCGCTTAGAGGCTTCAATCAGCTCGGCATCGGTGACCTGCGTGGACGCGGACTGAAACTCGGAGAGCCCGGTGGCGACCACCTTGGCGATGTGGCTCTTCTTGTTGCGCTCGGCGATGGAGATGGCCTCGTCGAGCTTGCCGTCGCGGAGGGCGCCGGCGACCTGCTGGACGAAGATGCGCGACTGCTTGCGCGCGGCGCTGTAGGTGATGGCCCGGTCAATCATGATGCCGATGGACCAGATGGACATGAAGAGCAAAATGGCGACCACGCACAAAGCCACGGCGCTCATCTGTTTGTAGATTTGGATGGGGTTCCATCCGATGTACGCCTGGCCTTCGGCCTCCTGCAGAAGCAGGAGCCCGGTGAGAGCGAAATTGACTAGCATTGAGTGTGTTCCTCCTCGTTATGGGAAATCTTTTGAATCAACCGCCAAGAGTGAAGATGACGTCAATAAACGTCTCGACTTCGACCGGCTCGTCGCTGAGCAACGTAGGCTTGTAGCGCCACTGGAGCACGGCGTCCCTGGCCGCCTGGATAAGGAGGGGCGGGCCGGAGACGACTTCGAGCTGTTGGATGCTTCCGTCTTTCGCGATGACGGCGTGCATCCGCACCGTGCCTTGAACGCGCGCCTGCCGCGCCAACGGAGGATAGACGGGGTGAACTTGATTGATGATCTTGGCTTCCTGCACGCCCGAACTGACCTTGAGGCGCTTGGGAGCTTCGGGCTTGGGAGGCGGGGGAGCGCCGCCGGCGCCGCCGAGAATTCCGCCCATCACGCCGCCGGGCATTCCACCAGGCACGCCGCCGGGTACGCCAGCGCCGCCGGAGTAAACGGGCACATCGGGGGGAAGCTCTTCTTCCTTGAGCATCTTTACGTCTTTAGGAATCACGGTGGGCGACATCATCTTGCCCTGCTGGATGATGCGCTGCACAGGCCGCACCTGAACCCTCTGCACCGGGGGCGGCGGGGGCGGCGGGGGCGGCGGCGGGGGCGGCGCCACGAGAGTGGTGAGCAGCAAGCCCTTGGGCAGCGCCTCTGTATAGATCAGGGGAAAGAGAACCAGGAGGCCGAGAATGGCAAACTGGAGAGACGCGGAGAGCACCATGGACACACGGCTGCGCCCTCCTTTTTTCGGTCCTCCCGAGACCACCAGATCGTCGAACATGACCTACCTCCTCGAGACGCCCGAATCTGAGAGCGACTCCAAGGGCCGTGCCGCCTATGGGCGGCCGCGGCTGCCTGCAAGAGAACCCGCCCCTACATCCGCCTTCTGGTCCTTCTGGTCGCGCCAGTGATACCAGGCGACGACCATAGGAGCGGCAATGCCGAAACTGGAGTAGGTACCTACCACAATTCCCACCACCATCGCAAAGGAGAAAGCACGCAAGGAAGCGCCGCCCAGCAGGAACAGGACCAGAACGGTAAGGAACGTGAGGCCGCTGGTGAGGATGGTGCGCGAAAGCGTCTGATTGATGGCGCGGTTCACGACGTCGGCCAGGGGTTCGCGGCGCATGATGCGCAGGTTTTCGCGCACGCGATCGAAAATGACGATGGTGTCGTTCATCGAATATCCGACGAGTGTGAGCAGGGCCGCGATCACCGTCAGCGATATCTCAAGCTGGAAAATAGAAAACAACCCCAGCGTAATCAGAACGTCGTGAAAGACAGCCAGGACGGCCGCAGCCCCGTAAATCCACTCGAAGCGAAACGCAATATATACCAGCATACCCGCCAAAGCATAGAGGGTAGCCAGAAGAGCCTGCTGGCGGAGTTCGGCGCCCACCTTGGGGCCGACAATCTCGACGTTGCGAATGGTGAAGCCGCCCACGGTGTAGGCGTCGCGGAGAACGGCGAGAACAGCGTCCGCGCCGCCGTGACCCTGCTGAACGTCGGGCGAGCCGGTCAACGTGGCGCGCAGATCGTCCACGCCGGAAATCAGGCCGCCGCGCTGGCCGTCGCGGAACTTGGTGAGGACCGCGGAGATGGCCTTGTAACGATCGGGCGCCGCGGCGCCGAACCCGAGGGGATCGCGGCGGAGCAGGGTTTCGGTAAGGGCCGGGGCGCTGACGGCGTTGATGTCGGGCTTGGTGTCGTCGGGCGCGGGAAAGGATTTGTGCAGGGCGTCGACAATCGCGGTGCGGCCGGCATCGAGATGCTCTTCATTGAGCTCGCGCTCGTCCAAACTGATGACCACCTCGTGGATGTCGGGGCGGCTCACGTCCTCAATCTTCTGGATGTTGGCTTCCTTGAATCCGCCCTGGGCCAAGCTGGCGCGTATGATGTCGATCTTGGGCTCCTGGACGAAGCGCACGTACACCAGGGTGCCGCCGCGGAAATCGATTCCGTAGAGCGGGCCGCCGTGCTTCACCAGGAAGGCGGCGCCAGTGAAAAGCAACACCGCGGAAAGGCTGAAAAAATACTTCGCCTTGCCCATCCAGTCGATATTTACGGGTCCAAAGAGTTCCAGCACGTCGTCAGTTCTCCGTCAGAGCGTTAGACACCCGGCAGGAGGTAAAAGTTCCTGCCTGGGACCGGTGATAAAAGGCTGCCTGCATCGCCATCCAACAAATCATAGCGGCGGGCCGCCCCCTGCAACATCCAGCTAAATGCTGAGCTCTGCCTCGCGGCTCATGCGGCTCAGGTGCCACGCGAAAATCGTCCGGGAAACGTAAACTGCCGTGAACAGGTTCGAAATCAAGCCGATCACCAGGGTGACGGCGAAGCCTCGCACGGGTCCGGTGCCGAAAACGAACAAGAACGCGGCGGAAACCACGGTGGTCACGTGCGTGTCGATAATGGTCAGGAAGGCGCGGTTGAATCCCACTTCGACGGCGGAGGGATTCGGCTTTCCGTTGCGCAATTCCTCACGGATGCGCTCGAAGATCAGGACGTTGGAGTCCACGCCCATGCCGATGGTCAGGATCACGCCGGCGATGCCGGGAAGCGTGAGCACGGCCTGAAAGTAGGCCAGGGCAGCGAGGAGGATGAGCAGGTTGAGCAGCAAGGCCAACACCGCGTTCAATCCCGACAGCCGGTAATAGGCCAGCATGAAGAGCATCACCACCGCCAGGCTGACCACCGAGGCCCGGACACCTTCCCGGATCGAATCGGCTCCGAGCGAAGGGCCGATGGTGCGCTCTTCGAGATACTTAATGGAAGCCGGCAGCGAGCCGGACTTCAGCACCAGAGCCAGATCGTTCGCTTCCTGCAGGCCGAATCGCCCGGTAATCCTTCCAGAATCCTCAATCTTGGACTGAATCACAGGGGCCGTGTAGACCCTGTGGTCGAGTACGATGGCCATCTGGCGCTGGAGGTTGTTTTCGGTAAATTCTCCAAAGCGCTTTGCCGCGGCGTTGGAGAGGGTGAAGCTGACTTCATACCCGCCGGGGTTATCGGAACTGGGGACACTCTTGGCGCTGCGCAGATCACGGCCAGTGACCGGGGCATACCGCGCCACAAGGTAATAGACCTCACCCGAGGGGCCGGGCTGGCCGGAGGGGCGCTCTTCACGCCCAGGCAGCAATTCGGAATCAGGGGGCAGGATGCCGCCCGGCTGCGCGCTGTAGGCTTCCGCCGGGGAGGTGTAGGTGCGTCCGCCCTGGACGAGGCGCAGCTCGAGCTGGCCGCCGGCCTGGATGATGCCCTTGGCGCGGGTGGGATCGCCTTCGCCGGGAAGCTGGACGAGAATTTCGTCCTGCCCGCGGCCATGTTCGCTCACCACAGGCTCAGTAAGGCCGAGCTGGTCAATGCGGCGCCGAATGGTCTCGACGCTTTGCCGCAACGTGTCTGTGCGGATGGCGGCGATGGAAGTCGCGCGGAGGCTCAGGGTGTAACCCGAGGCCTGGCCCGGCATGGGCGCGAGCTCCCAATCCTGGTAGCTGGGGGAGCGGATCAAGTCCTGAAAGCGCGCGGTCTGATCGGGTGCGACGTTGATGACGTTGATGTGCTGGTCGTCGGACTCGCGGATGTCTCCAACGTGGATCCCGCCGTCGTTCAATTCCTTGCGCAGGCGATCGAGGGCCTGATCGGTGAACTGCTTGATGGCTTCCTGCGTCTGCACCTGCAGGATGAGGTGGGTACCGCCCTTGAGGTCGAGGCCCAGGCGGATGCGGTCCGTAAAATTGTTGCGCGCGCCTGCGATGGAGGTGGGAAATGCGGGCAGGCCGAATAATCCGTAAATACACAGGAAAATGACCACGGCAACCAAGATCGCTCGGATTCGAACATTCATCTGCATGGCGCGGCGCTAACTCTCCTTTGATTCCGGCTGCAGCATGGCGATGGACGCGCGCGAAATGCGAACCTTCACCTGCTCGGCGATGCGGAGCTGCACGGCGTCTTCCTCGACGCCCACGATGGTTCCATAGATGCCGCTGGAGGTGATTATTTTGTCTCCGGCTTTCAGCTCGCTCTGCATCTGCTGGAT
>DATFZR010000092.1:0-2287 GCA_035314265.1 Candidatus Acidiferrales bacterium | reverse complement strand
GCTGCGGGAGCAACTCCTGCTGTGGGGGATGCGGCCGGAGGAATGCGCGTCTGGAGTGGAGGCGCTGGCGCGGATGCGCCAGGCGGCGGCGCGGGGCGAGCCGTTTTCGATTTCCGTGCTGGACCACCAGATGCCGGGGATGGACGGGGAGGCGCTGGGCAGGCTAATCAAAGAGACTGCGGAACTGCGCGACACGGTGCTGGTGATGCTGACGTCACTAGGGCGCCGGGGCGATGCGGCGCGGCTGAAACAGGCAGGATTCGCCGCATATCTGACGAAGCCGGCGAAACAGGCGCAGTTACACGAGGCGCTGGCGCGGGTGTGGGCGGGGCGGTTCGAGAGCCAGCAGGCGCCGCTGGTGACGCGGTACACGCTGGTTGAAACTCCCGGAAGCAGCGGCGAACAGCAGGCGGCCTTGCCGATGTTCCATGCGCGCGTTCTGCTGGTGGAAGACAACGCGGTGAACCAGAAGGTGGCCACGCGGATGCTGGAGCGGCTGGGCTGCCGCGTGGACAAAGCGGCGGACGGGCAGGAAGCCGTGGAGATGATCGGGAAGCTTCCATACGACCTGGTGTTTATGGATTGCCACATGCCGGAGATGGATGGATATGCGGCGACGAGGGAAATCCGGCGGCGCGAGGCGGGTGGAGCGCGGCACACGATCGTGGCCATGACCGCGAATGCGATGCAGGGAGACAGGGAGAAGTGCCTGGAAGCGGGGATGGACGATTACATCAGCAAACCGGTGCGGAAAGAGGATTTGAGCGTGGTGCTGGCGCGGTACGCGCCGGGAACGCGGGTGAATGGGACGGGCGCGGTGGCGCATGCGGCTACGGGGGTGGAGAAGGGGTAGGCCCGCGCAGGGTGGGTCATTTTGCGGCGGCGGCCGGACGCCTCGTGGGTGTTTGGGAATACGGGACAGACAGGAATGTCTGTCCTACTCAGAAGCGGTGAAATAGGCGCAGTCGGGGTGGTGGAAGACCAGGGCGCTGACGCTGGCTTCGGGTTCCATCATCATGCCTTCGGTCAGGTGCACGCCGATGTCGTCCGGTTGCAAGAGCTTCCAGATGCCTTGCTGGTCGTCGAGATTGGGGCAGGCGCCGTAGCCGAAGCTGTAGCGTTTGCCGCGGTAGCGGGATGTGAACCGGTCGTGCATGGTGGTGGTGGGCGGGTCGGGGAATCCCCAGTCTTCGCGCAGGCGGCGGTGCAGCCACTCGGAGCAGGCTTCGGCGGATTCGATAGCCAGGGCCTGGAGGGCGTGGGCGCGGAAATATTCTCCGGCGACTTTGGCCTGCTCGCTGCGTTCGCGGATGCCTTCGCCGGCGGTGACGACGAAGATGCCGATGTGGTCGCGATGGCCGTCGCCTTCGGGCTCCAGAACATAGTCGCTGAGGCAGAGGCCGTCGGTCTTTGGCTGGCGGCCGAAGCGGAAGACGTGCAGCGGGTCAGCTTCAGCGGGCGCGCCGGGAGTGAACAGGCGGATGGAGTTGCCGGCGCGTTCTGCTTCAAAGAACTGCCAGACGGCGCGCACGGCCATCCACGTGGCGGCTTCCTGCTTGATTTCCTCCATCTGGTGGAAGAGTTCCAGCGCCTTGGGATCGCGCGCGGCGAGTTGCTCCTCGAAATTACCTTTGAAGCCCATGTGGCGGCCGAAGAGCATGTAGGGATTGATGTAGCTCCACAGCTCGGTGAGGTGGCGGACCTGGCGCACGCGGCGGTCGAGATAGGGGGCGGCGGGGATGGGGATATCGGTGCGAACGCGCGTGCTGCGCTGTTCTTCGGCGCCTACGCGCGGCGCGGCGGCAGCTTCCACGGCGGCAGCAGCGTCCACGGGCAGATGGGCTTCGAGAACGGCGGTGCGCGAGACCGGGTCCATCAGCTCGTTCATCATGCGGAGACCGGTCATGGCGTCTTTGGCATAGAGCGTGGGCGCGGCATAGCTGGGCGCGATTTTGGAGCGCGTGAATTTGTCGGAGAGGGCGGCGCCGCCGACGAGCAGCGGGACGTGAATGCCAGCGGCGCGCAGGTCTTCGGCGGTGATCACCATTTGCTGCGCGCTTTTGACGAGCAGGCCGGAAAGGCCGATGGCGTCGGGCGTGTGTTCCTGGTGGGCGCGGATCAGCTCTTCGGGAGGGACTTTGATTCCCAGATTGATCACGGTATAGCCGTTGTTCGAGAGGATGATTTCGACGAGGTTTTTGCCGATGTCGTGGACGTCGCCCTTTACGGTGGCCAGGACGATTTTGCCGCGGGCGTGGGCGTCACTTTTCTCCATGAACTGCTGGAG
>DATFZR010000091.1:0-2631 GCA_035314265.1 Candidatus Acidiferrales bacterium | reverse complement strand
GAAATCAGCACACCGACACGATCGAGCACGCCGAAGCCACCGTCGTGCTGCCCGGAGGCGCGAGCGGAGTGCATGCCGCCGTCTTCACCGGGACTTTCGGCTCGACGGAATCTATTGCCACGATCGAGCAGCGCCCAAACGAGTTGCATGTGACCGCCCGGCGTGAGCTGGGCGCGCGAGACGGGCTCACTATCGTGGTCGGCTGGGACAAAGGATTCGTCACCCCGCCGAGCAGCTTCGTCCTTTTCTGGGATTTTCTGCTCAGCAACTGGCCGCTGGGGATTCCGGTCGTTGCGTTCCTGTTTGCGGTGTATTTCTATTTCGCCCACGGGCGCGATCCGGCGCTGCGGCCGATCGCCGCGCAGTACGAGCCGCCGCAGGGAATGTCGCCCGCCGGGGCCGGCGCGCTGGTGGACGATGCCGCGGACATGCGCGACATCACCGCGACCATCGTGGACCTGGCTGTGCGCGGTTACGTGGTTATCGAAGAACGCGAGGGCACGGGGTTGCTCCACAAGGGAAAGGACTACGTCTTCCACCGGAAAAGGCCGCCCGAGGAATGGAACGATGCGCGGCCCCACGAACTTACGCTGCTCACGGCGCTCTTTAACGGCGGCAACGAAGAGTCCATCGAGCTTTCCGCGCTGCAGAACCGTTTTTACACGAACCTGCCGCATCTCCGCGAATCCATCTTCGACGAACTGCTCGGGCGGCATTATTACCGCACGCGTCCGGACACGATGCACCAGCGCTACATCGCGGGCGCCGTGGCGGCGGGAATCGGAATCTTCTGGACGGGCACCGTATTGGCGCGCCACTCAGGGATGGCTGTATTGCCCTTCGGCATCGCCGCCGTCCTCACCGCGGTGATCGTATTCGCGTACGGGCGCGCGGTGCATGCGCGCACGATTGAAGGCACGCGCGCGCTGGAAGGCGTGCTGGGGTTCAAGGAGTTTCTGGCGCGCGTGGAGAGCAACCGCTACAACCTGGTGCAGGTCACACCGGACATGTTCGAGAAATTCCTGCCCTTCGCCATGGCGTTCGGCTGCGAGAGCCACTGGTCAAAGGCCTTCGACGGCATGTTCACCCAGCCGCCCAGTTGGTACCAGGGCAGCAATTTCGGCCCGGCTTTCTATCCTTCCATGTTCGCGGAAAATCTTTCGGGCATGGCCACGCACGTGGGCAGCGTGATGGCGTCGGCGCCGGCCAGCTCCGGAAGCTCCGGGTTCGGCGGCGACGGTGGTGGCGGCGGATTCTCGGGCGGCGGCTTCGGCGGCGGCGACGCCGGCGGTTTCTAGGCGGCCGGCGCGGGTCAGGTCCCAGGCTCCGAGCCGGGAGCGGCAAATCCCACGATGTGGCCTCCGGGCTCGCGCGCCCAGATCTCTTCCATGCCGTAGTAGGTGGTGCGCCTGGGGACGATGATTTCGGAGGACGTGAGCTTCTCGGCGATCTCTCCCAGGTTCGTCACGCCGACGTAAATCACGGCGGGGGCCAACGCGCCCACGCTCAGCATGGGCAGGTCTTTGGCGAGACTCGCGCGGCTTTGCAGCATGATTTCCACGTGGCCCTTGGTAAGAATCACGAAGCCGAGGGAATCTCCGTCCATTACTTCCGTCACCTTCTGGAATCCGAGCCGCTCCACCCAAAAAGCCAGCGAGGGTTCCACGCGCTCCACACGCAACAAGGCTGTGGCTTTCTGAATCATGAGACATCTCCTCGGAAGGGGCGCCGCGGGCTGGATTCCCAGCCCACGGGGCGAGCATAGCATACGCTCCGCCGGGCATTCCTCAGCGCGCCCCGCGCTGCCCGCGCCCCCGCGCGTTGACTCGCCCCAAAGCGGCGGCTATCATGCGCGGTGAGCAGCTATTCCTCTTTGATGATCGGCCGCACCATCTCGCACTACCAGATCCTGAAGAAACTCGGCGCAGGTGGAATGGGTGTTGTCTATGAGGCTGAAGACACCAAGCTCGGGCGGCGCGTTGCCCTGAAATTCATCCCCGAAGAAAACCAACGTGACAGCCAGACGCTCGAACGATTCCTGCGAGAAGCCCGCTCTGCCTCCGCTCTAAATCATTCCGGAATTTGCACCATTCACGCGATTGAAGAGCACGACAGCCGCACCTTCATCGCCATGGAGTTGCTGATTGGCGAGTCGCTCGACAAACTGATTGCCGCTGGTCCGTTGTCCATTACGCGCACTGTCGAGTTCGGCATTCAACTCGCCGACGCTCTCGACGCGGCGCACAAAAAGGGCATCGTCCATCGCGACATTAAGCCGGCGAATATTTTCGTCACGGAATCGGGGGCCATCAAAGTCCTCGACTTTGGTCTCGCGAAGTTACTCCCGCGCCATTCCGAAGATCTCGCCGGGCATACTCTCGACGCACCAGCGGACACAATGCTGACCAGCCCGGGCATGGCTGTAGGCACAATCCATTACATGTCTCCCGAGCAAGCCCGCGGCGAAGAAATTGACGCCCGCAGCGATCTCTTCTCTCTCGGCGCCGTCCTTTACCAGATGTTGACCGGGAAACAAGCTTTCCCCGGCTCGACGAGCGCCGTCGTTTTTGACAATATTTTGCACAACGCTCCCGTGGCGCCGGTCACCGTCAATCCCGACGTCTCGCCCGA
>DATFZR010000090.1:0-2278 GCA_035314265.1 Candidatus Acidiferrales bacterium | reverse complement strand
AACTGCCAGGCGAGGTGATCGCTGAGGTCCTGCGTGGAGGAGAGGAACTTTTCAAACGACGGCCGCTCGATTTCCTCGTGCTCGCCCTTGGTTTCCGTGCCGCCGGTTCCCAGATACTGGTTGAAGAAGGAGGCCACATCGAATTCGTCGAAGGGATTGGTGTTCTCGCCCTCGGTGGGCTTTTCCGTTTCCGCCTTCACGAAAGCTTCGTCGGTGTAACTGTCGGCGCGCAGGATCTCTTCGGTCACTTCCTCGAGCATGGGATTGGTGACCATTTCCGCGGTCACCATTTCGCGCAGCTCGAGGCGGTTGAGCGCCAGCACGCTGACCATCTGGACGAGGCCGGGCGTGAGGATCTGCTTTTGCGCGACCCGCAGGTGAAGCTTCGGTTGTAGCCACTGGCCCATGGCGCTAGTTTAGCTGGAAATTCTCGCCGAGGTAGAACCGGCGGACGGAAGGGTCATTGCTGAGGGTGTCCGGAGAGCCGGCCAGCAAGATTTTCCCGCCGTGGATGATGTAGGCGCGGTCGGTAACGCGCAGCGTTTCCCGCACGTTGTGGTCGGTGACCAGAACGCCGATGCTGGAGTTGCGCAGGTCCTGAATGATTTTCTGGATGTCGGTAACGGTGACCGGATCGATGCCGGAAAACGGCTCATCGAGGAGGATGAAGGAAGGCTGCAGGACGAGCGACCGGGCGATCTCCAGCCGGCGGCGCTCGCCACCGGAGAGCGTGCCTCCCTGGTTGTGGCGTACAGTCTCCAGGCCCATCTGCGCCAGGAGTTCTTCCAGGCGGTCGCGGCGGCTCTCGGGAGAGATGGGCTGCGTTTCGAGCACGGCAAGCAGGTTTTCTTCCACGGTCAGCTTCCGGAACACCGAAGGCTCCTGAGGGAGATAACTGATTCCGGAGCGCGCGCGACGGTAAACCGGCAGGTCAGTGATGTCTTCGTCGTCCAGGAGGACTGCGCCGGAATCGGGCCTGGCCAGACCGACCAGGATGTAAAACGTAGTGGTTTTTCCCGCACCATTCGGGCCTAGAAGGCCCACGACTTCTCCCTGCGTGATGTCCAGGCTTACGTCATCAACAACGACACGACCCCGATACGACTTCCTGATCTCGACGGCTTGTAGTTTTGACATGCAGGCCCATTACTGAATCCGGTGACGGGACAAAGTCCGCGTGCCGTTGCCTGAATCGATGAGAATCCTATCATCCGATAAAAAGAAGGTCAATTCACGGCCCGTGGTTGTGCCCTGATCGGCATCGAACAGTGTTGGATTTCCGCCGCTTAGGACGAAACGGCCGTCCGCGGCGGTGTAGTCTGCACGCTCGGAAGTGCCGCGGCGCCCCTGCTGCCATACGGTGACGCCGCCTGTGGAAACGGTCTTGCTGAGCTGCTGGACGCCGTTGGTCTGGCTGAGGATGAGGTCCATGTGCGGGGCGGCGATGCGGCCGAGGCGGGATTCCGCGATGACGTTCTGGGAAAGCTCAGCCACGGCATCGGCGCTGCGATAGGTGAGCTTGGCGGCACGCACGGCCCACACGACGGGGCCGGCTGCTGCGGCGGCGGTGCTAGTTCCGGCGGCGGTCCCCGCGGCTGGGGGCGCAGCGGGAGGCTTTGGGCTATCGGCGGGCGGCTCCGCCGCTGGTGGAGGCTGCACCTGGGGCAGCCGCGCGTTGACGTTGCCCGAGGCGAGCAGCAGGCGCTCCTGCTGGCGGAGTTCGATCGTGTCTGCTTGAATCACGGCATCGCCCTGCCAGAGGCGGGCGTGGCCGGTATAGAGGGCGCGGCCGGTGGAGCGCCATGCCGTCATCTTTTCCGCGGAGACGTGCGCGGGCTGGGGGGCGAAATTGGCCACGCTCGTCTGGTCTACGCGGCGGTAGGTGGTGCGCACGCCGCCCTCACCGCGCGCCTCGCCGGTGCGCTGGTCCAGGTTGAAGGTGGGCGCGGCCGAATCCGTATCTGCATCGGAAATCTCGGCGTTGCCGGTGAGCATCAGCGTGTCGTTTGCGTGGATGGAGCGGGAGCGGTCTGAATGGCCGCGGCGGGCTTGCGGGCCAGACTCTTCGAAGCGGACATTGCCGGACTGGCGCGCCTCGGTCCAGTGGTCGGCGTCAAAGTCCACGTCGCCTTCGTCGGAGCGAGTCACCTGGGGCGTCTGGCCGGGCAGGCGGCGGTCGATCTCCACATCCTGGTGCGCATGCACCTGACGGAGGTGCGAGCCGGGACCGTAGTCGGCAACCAGGCTGCGGGCGCGGAGCAGCGTATTGTCCTTTGGC
>DATFZR010000089.1:0-3156 GCA_035314265.1 Candidatus Acidiferrales bacterium | reverse complement strand
GAGAGTGTGATGGAAGTCTTCGCCTTCATACTACCAGTATACTACCAGCTTGCGGGCGCGGGAACGGCTGCAAACGGCCCGCGTTCGCATCCCCGGCCCGGTCACTGCGGCCGTCTCTCGTTTTCTGTTTGCCCGGTTGCCTCCCCCCCGCAGAGAATGGGAGAATGTCGCCATGAGAAAATTCGCGCTTTCCTTCGCAACCATACTGGCCTTCGCCCTCCTCACCTATGCCCCGGCGGCTTCCGCTCAGAGCGCCGCGGCCCCCAAGCCATCCGCCCCTCCCGATGCCAAGCCGCAAGGCTCTGCGCCGCCGCCCGCCGCGCAGCCACCCAGCCCCTTCAAGGACCAGAAAGAAAAGCTCAGCTACGCCCTCGGCATGAACCTCGGTGAGAATCTCAAACGTGCCTCCGTGGATGTGGACCCCGCCGAGATCCTCAAGGGCATGAACGACGTGCTGGCCGGCAAGCCCCTGATGACCGAAGACGAATTCCGCGCCACCATGATCCAGATGCAGGCCGACTTAAAAACCAAGCAGGAGGAAAAAGCCCGGATGGCCGCCGTGAACAACAAAAAGGAAGGCGACGCGTTCCTCGAGGCCAACAAAAGCCAGCAAGGCGTGGTCGTCCTGCCCAGCGGCCTCCAATACAAAATCCTCACGCAGGGCACCGGCCCCACCCCCACGGCCACCGATACCGTCAGTTGCAATTACCGCGGAACGCTCATCAACGGCACCGAGTTCGACAGCTCCTTCAAGCGCGGCCAGCCCGCCCAGTTTCGCGTTGGCGGCGTTATCCGCGGCTGGACGGAAGCCCTTCAGTTGATGCCCGTGGGCTCCAAGTGGCAGCTCTTTATCCCTCCCACCCTCGCCTATGCGGACCGCGGCGCGGGGCCGGATATCGGGCCCAACGCCACGCTTATTTTTGAAGTGGAATTGCTTTCGATTCAGCCGAAGCCGGAAGTCCCCAAGCCCGAAGCGCCGAAGCCGCAAGGTGCCCCCAAGCCGTAGCGCGCGCCGCGCCTTCGCGGGAAACTCGCCGGATTCAGCTCCGCCACGCGGCGCCTCAGGGGCTGAAGATCTCGATTCCCGCTCTTCTGCCTGCGTGTTGCAGGCGCACATCCAGGCTGGCCAGGGAAGCTTCATGGCGCAGGGCCACGTCCAGGTAAGCCGCATCGTACGCGGAAAGGCCGTACTCGCGCGCCAGGGGTAACACGTTGTTCACATTCTCCGCGACCTGCGCGGCGTCCACGACTACGGCCAACCCGCCAAGCAGGGCGACGAATCTGCGAATCTCCGCCGGCTTGATGCGTTTGCGCCGCTCGGCCACCAGCATGGCATTGGCCACCTCGATGGCCCACAAGGCCGGAACCATCATGTCGCGCCCTTCCAAAGCCAGCAGCGTGCGATCGGCGTAGTCGCTGGCTTCATCGGGGAAGCACCAGGCCAGCGCCACGCTCGCGTCAATCACCACGGGTCCCCCCGCGCTCAAAACCGCCGCCCTTCTTCCACCAGTTCCCGTACGCGGATCTTTCCGCCCTTCACGCTCTTCCTGAGCCTGCGCATGCCGTCAAGAATCTCCGCGTAGCTGGGTCTTGCCTTGCCGTCGTCCACAGGCACCAGCATGGCCGTGGGAATCCCGTTCCTCGTAATGGTGATTCGTTCGCCCCGCCGCACCCGCTCGAGCAGCGCGGAGAGATGCGTCTTGGCTTCAAACGCTCCTATGGATGCCATGGCGATTGCTCCTGGCCAACTAGTTCCAACTAGTCTAATCCTCGCTCGGAAGAAGCCGGTCTGTCAAGCAGAGGGGCGGCGGAGCCGGCGCAGCGGCGGAGTGCGAACTCCTCAATCCGCGTTGCCCCACAAATCCGCCACGGTAAACCCGTCCGGGAACGGGTCCGTAGGCTCCACAACGTATTCCGCAAATCCCGTAATCCACGCCCGCCCGCTGATCGTGGGCACCGCCCCATCGTACGATCCCACCCGCGCGCTCTCGAGCAGCCGGCCCGTGAACCGCGTCCCCAGAATCCCTTCGTGCACGAAGTCCCTGCCCAGCCCAAGCTGTTTCTTCGCATGGAGCGTCGCCATCTTCGCGCACGTCCCCGTCCCGCACGGAGAGCGATCGAGCGTTCCCGTCCACGAAGACGGTTTGTCCCAGTCCAGCCGGCCCGTAGACACCACCACGGCGTTCCTCCGGTCCACGCCGGCATTCGCCGACGGTCCCGAAAGCTGCGAGATCGTGATGCCGCGGATCTCCGGATTTTCCGGATGCGCCACGGGAAGCTGCTCGTGCGCCGCCGCTTTGATCATCTCGCCCACGCGCACGATGTCGCGCGCCTCATCGGGCGCGAGCCGCAATCCCAGCGGCGCCGCGTCTGCAATCACATAGAACATCCCGCCGTAGGCTACGTCCACCGTCACCGTGCCCAGCTCGCGCACCTCAATCCGCGCATCCAGATACACAGCAAAGCAGGCGACGTTCCGGAAAGTCACGCGCACCACCCGGCCCGCCTTCACCTCCGCTTCCACCTCCACCAGTCCCGCCGGAGTGTCCAGCCGCAGCGTCTTCACGCCGTCCTTCGCCGGAATGATTCCCGTTTCGACGAGCGCCGTCACCACGCAAATCGTGTTCGTGCCCGACATTGGCGGGTATTCCGTCTGCTCCATGATCACAAATCCCGCGTCCGCGCCCGGAATCGTTGGCGGCAGCAGCAGGTTGCAGTTGGACGCTGGATACCCGCGCGGCTCCCGCAGCATCCGCAGCCGCAGCCCGTCCATGTGGCGTTCGATGTACCGCATCTTCTCGAACATCGTCTTGCCGGGAACATCCCCCACCCCGCCCGTAATCACCCGCCCCGGCTCGCCGCACGCGTGCAGGTCCACCGCTGTAATCCTGCTCGAAAACGTCACAAGCCCTCCGTGGGACCGGCATTCTTGCCGGTCTCCTTCGGTCCCCTTGCATCGCCCGCCCGCGCACGCATTCATGTCGTACCGCCAGCATCCTGCCGGCTCTTTCGTTCTTCTTCAAACGCCTTTCGAGCCTTGCGTCGCTGGAGCCCTCGCCGGAGCCATATTGCCATCTTGTCTCCCGGCCGGGTGACCCAAGGGGTGTTCAATTCGCCGGCGCGAGTCCTCGGCAGAATACACGGCCAGAACACTCA
>DATFZR010000088.1:0-3239 GCA_035314265.1 Candidatus Acidiferrales bacterium | reverse complement strand
CATCCTGCGTGCGCTGGGGTGCGCGGGACTGGTGACGAACGGGGCGGTGCGCGACTTGCACGAGGTGCGGGCGATTCCCTTCCCCATGTTCGCGGGCAACGTTTCCGTTTCACACGCGTACGCGCATGTCTCCGGTTTCGGCGAGACGGTGGAAGTGGGCGGGCTGGAGATTCGTCCTGACGACCTGCTGCTGGCCGATCTGCACGGAGTGGTTTCGATCCCGTTGGAGATCGCCGCGCGGGTGCCGCGCGTGGCGCGGCAGATTGGGCAGCGCAGGCGATGCCTGGTGGACCTGTGCCGCAGAAAGGATTTCCTGCCTGAAATGCTGAACGAGGCGTGCAGGAACCTGGGAATCATGAAGCAGGAGGGAGACGAAACGTCGAACCACGGGTCGAAGGGAGACCGTTCGTGATGCGGCGGAGAGGGAGCGAGGGGAGCGCGCGGCGGGGGCCGGCGCTGCTGGCGGGAGCAGCTCTGGCGGGCGTGGCGCTTGCGGCGGGCCTCGCGGGCTGCTCGCGCGGCAAGGCGGCGAACGCGGACGACCCGGCGAACGCGCCCGCGGTTTCTGTGGTGAAGGTGGCGCGACAGGACATCTCCGACCGGCTGAAAATCGCTTCGGAATTCCAACCCCTGCAGGAAATCAACGTGTACGCCAAGGTGTCGGGCTACGTGCAGAAACTGAACATCGACTGGGGGACGCACGTGCGGCAGGGCGAGGTTATGGCCGTGCTGGAGATTCCGGAGATGGAGCAGCAACTGCAGCTCGACGAAGCCGCATTGCGGCGGAGCGAGCACGACCTGAAGCGGGCGCAGGAGGAGGTGAACCGCGCGGAATCGGCCTACAACGTGGCGCACGTCACGTACACGCGGCTGGCGGACGTGCAGAAAGCGCGGCCGGAACTGGTGGCGCAGCAGGACGTGGACGTGGCCCAGGGAAAAAACGAGGAAGCGAGCGCCGCGGCCTCCGGAGCAAAGGCGGGCCTCTCTTCAGCGGAGCAGGCTGTGGTGGGCGCGCGCGCGTCCTTCGAGAAGGACCGCGCGATATCTGCGTATTCGCGCATCACGGCGCCGTTTGACGGCGTGGTGACGGAGATGAATGCGTTCACGGGCGCGCTGCTGCCCGCGGGCACCGCGTCAAGCAAAAACGACTTGGCGCTGTGCCGGCTCTCGCAGAACAACGTCCTGCGGCTGGTGATTCCAGTGCCGGAGCGGGCGGTGCCTGAGGTGAAGATCGGGCAGATGGTGGAGCTGAAGGTGGCCACTCTGAACAAAACGCTCGAAGGAAAAATCGTGCGCCTGGCCGGCGAGATTAATCCCGAAACGCGCACGATGCACACGGAGATCCAGGTGCCCAACGCGGATTACGAACTGCTGCCCGGAATGTACGCCTCCGCGGAGTTGCCGCTGCGGACGGTGGAGAACGCGCTGACGGTGCCCATCCAGTCCGTGGAACCATCGGGCGAGGGACGCGGGACGCTGCTGGTGGTGAATGCCACGAACCACATCGAGCGGCGCGAGGTGGTGCTGGGAATCCAGACAGCCAACCACGTGCAAATCGTTTCCGGAGTGCGCGAAGGGGAGATGGTGTTGTTCGGCACGCAGGGAGGCTACCGCGCGGGCCAACTGGTGAAGCCGCAGCCTGTGGCGGCGCAGGCCAAGGTGGAGTAGGAGCTGCGATGCCATCATTTTCCGTACGCCACCCGCACTTCGTCATCGTGCTCTGCCTGTTTATCGTGGTGCTGGGAATCACCAGCGTCGCGCAGATGCCGGTGGACATGTTCCCGCCCATCAACATCCCCGTGGTGCTGGTGGCCACGTTTTACAACGGCATGCCGCCCGAGCAGATCGAGGCCGACATTACGGACACGTTCGAGCGCTTCTTTACGCTGGGGAGCGGGATTGACCATATCGAGTCGCGGTCCATGGCGGGCGTGAGCCTGATCAAAGTGTTCTTTCAGGCCGGATCGGACGCCAATGCGGACGTGACGCAGATTTCAAACCTGGCCATGGCCGATTTGCGCCGGCTGCCCGAAGGGACGTTGCCACCCGTGGTGCTGAGTACGGGCGCGTCGAACCTGCCGGTGTGCCTGCTGACCGTGGAGGGGAAAGGGCTGACGGAGACGCAGCTCCACGACTACCTGCAATTTCAAATCCGCAACCAGGTGGCGGGAGTGCCGGGCGCGACGGTGCCGCCGCCGTATGGCGGGAAGTACCGGCAACTGATGATCTACGTGGACCCGCTGAAATTGCAGGCGCACCAGTTGAGCCCGATGGACGTGGTGCGCGCGACGAATTCATCGAACCTGATCATGCCCGCGGGCGACGTGCGGCTGGGCCCGCTCGACTACAACATCTACACGAACGCGCAGGTGGCCAACGCGGAGGCGCTGAACCAGGTGCCGCTGAAGACGGAGGGAACGAAATCCGTGTTCGTTTCCGACGTGGGGCACGCGGAAGACGGCGCGTTTCCGCAATACAACATCGTGCGTGTGAACGGGCAGAAGTCCGTGTACGTGCCGGTGCAGAAGCAGGGCGGCGACACGAACACGATCGCGGTGGTGGAGGGGATTCGCAAGGCGATCCTGACGCTGCGCGACATCCCGGAGCAACTGAAGACGCACGTGGAGATGGACCAGTCCACGTTCGTCAAGAGCGCCATCAACACGGTGATGCGCGAGGGGGGCGTGGGCGTCCTGCTGACCGCGATCATGATCCTGGTGTTTCTGGGGAGCGCGCGGGCCACGGCGGCCGTTTTTCTGTCCATTCCCCTGTCGGTGCTGATCGCGTTTTCCATCCTGCACTTGCTGGGGCGGTCGATCGACAGCATGGTGCTGAGCGGCCTGGCGCTGGCCTTTTCGCGGCTGATCGACGATTCGGTGGTGGTGCTGGAGAACATTCACCGGCACATCGAACTGGGCGAGGAGCCGCGCGTGGCCGCGGTAAAAGGGGCCAACGAGGTGGCGCTGGCGGTGCTGGCCATCATGCTGGTGGCGGTGGTGGTGTTTTTCCCGGTGACGTTTTTGTTCGGCGTCAGCAAATACCTGTTCGGTGCGCTGGCGCTGGGCGTGGTGCTGGCGCTGGCGGCTTCTTACTACTGCGCGGTTACAGTGGTGCCGCTGTATTGCGCGTACATCCTCAAGCCGATCCACGGGCATGGCCCCGGGCAGGAGAAGAACGGGCAATCGTGGGGGGCGAGATTCCACGCCGGCTTCAACCGGAAATTCGAGGGCATGCTGGAT
>DATFZR010000087.1:0-3851 GCA_035314265.1 Candidatus Acidiferrales bacterium | reverse complement strand
GCGTTGCCTTCGCCACCACGGCGGCGAGCGGGCGCGGGAGGCTAATCGGCAGGCCGCTCGCAGTAGTCGTGAGAGCGCCCGCCGGCGCGCTCGTGGCGCTCGCGGTGGTTTGCGCGGCGGTCGCTCGCCCGCCTGTGGCGCTGGACGCTTCCCGCGCACTCAGCAAGAACTGCAGGATCATTCCCAGCCCGTACACGTCTGTGCGCTCATCGAGGCGCGAGGCCTCGCCACGCGCCTGCTCGGGAGACATGTAACCCGGCGTGCCGATCACTACGCCGTCCGCGGTGCCTGCCCGCCGCGGTTCGTCGTGGCGCGCGGGCCCATCCGCAGCCGGCGTTTCGTCGCTGAGGGCGGGAAGCGGAGCATCAGCGGCGGCGCCGGCCGCTCCGCGAAGGATTTTCGCCACGCCCCAATCCATCACCAGCACCTCGCCGAACGGGCCGACCATCACATTTTGCGGCTTCAGGTCGCGATGCAGCACCCTGCGGCTGTGCGCAAAGGCCACCGCGTCGCAGATCTTCTGAAACACGCGCAGCCGCTCCGGCGTGGATTCCAGCGCTCGCGCGTGCTCGTCGAGCCGGCTGCCTTCCACGTACTTCATGGCATAGAACACGCGGCCATCGGGCAGCGTGCCCGCGTCGTGCACCGGAACGATTCCGGGATGTTCGAGCGCGGCCAGTATGTGCGCCTCGCGCAGCAGGCGGACGGCCAGGTCGCCGGCCGGATCGGGCAGGTCGAGCACCTTCAGCGCCACCTGACGGCCCAGCGTGCCGTCGTCCGCCAGGAACACCACACCCATCCCGCCGTGGCCGATGCGCCGCACCAGCCGGTAGCGCGTGGCAGACAAGTCCGGCGATTCCGCGGCAAGCCGCAGGCGGTCCACCGCGGCATCGGAAATCCAGCTCATGGTGAGTTCGGCGCGGCTCCCAGCCCTGGCGCGGCTTCCAACTGTGGTTCCGCTCCTAATAACGAGCGCGCCTCGCGCCGGAATTCTTCGTCGCTGGAGGTCATCTCGCGCAGAAAGTCGAGCACGATCCGCCGGAATTCCCGCCGCGCATAGGCCAGATAGTTCGTCACGTCGCTCGCGGCCAGGTTGAGCTCGCCCGCCAGTTCCTGGTAGGTCGGCCGTTTCTTCGGCCCATCGGGCAGCGCATCGAGCAGGTCGTAGCGCTCGAAGATGCGGAAGTAAACGGATTTGTTCTGCCGCGCCAGTTCCGCGCGCAGGCGTTCGACGCCGGTGGTAAAGACGCTGCGCGCCCATTCCCGCTCGAAGAAGGCGTCCATCTCCGGCGGCACTGCCGGGTCCAGATGCTTCAGCTCGCCGTCAGCCGCCTGAAAATCCAGGCTCACGTGCAGCGCGCCGCCGCCGCGCTTCTCGCGCCGCTCGTCGCGCGCCTGATTCGCCACCAGGTGGTCCACACAGGCGCGGAGAAACGTGCGCAGCCGCGCCCGCGCCGGGTCGTAGCCATCGAGCAGGTTCTTCTCGATCAGGCGCGCGAAGAAATCCTGCGTCAGGTCTTGCGCGTCTTCGCTCGATTTCCCCCAGCGCACGCGGACGTACTTGTACACCGGCTTCCAGTAAGCGGCCAGGAGCACGTCGAGCGCGCGCTCGCGCTCCGCGGCGTCAGGGCTGCGCGCTGCGACGACGGCGGACCAGCGCGTGGCAGGAAACCAACCGCGGCCGGCAACGGCGACACTATCGGGCATCCTGTCAGGCATTGGAGTTTCTTTGCTGGGGCTGGATGGCGATGCAGGCACGCGGGCGGGGCGTGGGCAGGAGTTTCTTGAGAAAGTTGAGCAGGCGCTTCTGGAAGCCATACTTGGCATTGAGCAGCGCGTCGGCATGGCGTGCTTCCTCGCCTTCCAGGATGCGCGCGGTGGCTTCCACCCAATCACCTTGCACGCGTCCGCGCATGTCGCACACGGCCACGCGCACGCGCGGATTATTGCGGATGCGCTTTATCTTGCCGGATGCGGCTTCGGTGTAGGCGTACAGAATGGCGCCCTCTTCCGCGAACCAGACGGGCGTGGCTACTCCCTGCCCGTTCTTCCGGAAGGATTCCAGGCTGATGTACTTCTGGCCGGCGAATCGCGATGGAGCGTCTGGCGTCATAGAGCGACTCACTTCCGACTACCCCCCACCCCCTTTTTTTGTAACTGTTGATTCTACAGGTAGTTTAAGTCCTTTGTTTTGTAACTGCTGATTCTGAAGGAGTTGCGGGGCCCTTTTTTGTAACTGCAGATTGCAAAGGGGTTAGGCTGGACTGGTTCGGCGGGACTCCGGTTGGCCTCGAATGTTCCATCGATGTTAGTCAAACTATAGGATATTCTAGTTAATATAGGAAGTCAAGGCAAAACTGATGCGTAATGAATGAAAAGTTCCCGAGGTCCCGGGACGGGTGTCAGGCGGAGTTCTTCGAGAGTGTGGATCAGGAGAAGTCCGGCTTCGTGTAGGCCTGCTGGAAGGGCGCTCCCGTTGTACGGTTGGGAGCACCCCCCCACTTTGTGTATCTGCACAAACTAAAGGAGTTAGGCTCGGTTTTGAGGCAAAGTCTTGAAACTGGGGGACTTTAAGTAGCTGTGGAATGTGCAGATGCGAGGCTGTTTTGTATGTGCAGAAACTACGGGACTTGCAGGCGGGGAGGAAGGCGCAATCGTGGATCTGCACATTCCAAAGGAGTTGGGCAAGAGCGGCGGCTCCCTGAACGGCCCGGCGAGGTGGGGCGATAGTCATCTCACGGTTAGTATACACTATGGTAATCGGAAGTCAAGCGAAAACTGGGCTGGTAGCGCCGAAAGTCTTACCAGGACGCGCAGGGTTTGGGGACAGACCGCACCCTTCCCTGAGGAGCGGGAAGGATGCGGCACCCGGCGACGAGACTTTGCTAGCTCGACTCAAAGACGAGGACAAGAGAGCACTCGCCCTTCTATTTCAGCGCAATGGACGGCTACTGCTCAGCATCGGGCGAAGAATCCTCCGCGACGACAGCGAGGCCGAAGATCTCGTCCAGGACGTATTCCTTTTCATTCAGCATAGGTGCGGCATCTTTGATAGCTCAAAGGGCTCTGCGCGCTCATGGATCGTTCAAATGGCGTTCCACCGCGCAATTGACCGGCGTCGTTATCTGGCCACGCGCGAATTCTATAAACACGAAGAGATTACAGAGAGTAATGCGGGCGCACGGATGCCGACTAGCAAAGAAGATTATTCGGTGGAGGCCGTTTATGGGCGTAATGGTCTTACCAAGGCAATCGCTGTCCGACAATCAGCGTGAGACTTTGCGCCTGTTTTTCTTCGAGGGCTAAACGGGCCTTTCAGAGTCGATCTCGCTTTGACGAGCCGACCCCGCATCCCCTTCGAGAAGGAATCGCCTCCCGTTGCCTCTCTGCGTCACGCGGTACTAGGGAAGGGTCGGCCACCTGCCAACCAAGTCCACTCAGCGTAAGGAGCTGACGCCGTCATCTAATCAGCCGTTCGGGAATCCGAGCGACGGCCCCGCCCGTTCCCTAAGCCGCGGGAACGACTGGTTCGCACCAACAGTTATCGGTCACCGCGAATTGCGACAGTGGGGATGTGATCCGTAGTGAGGCTTGTTCAGGTATAGGATAGCTCCCACCCTAATTGGATCGAGCGATACGGTGATGCCTCTCGAACGGTATTCCATCCTAGTGAAGGAACCCTTCGGGTCCTCGTAAATTGGACCTGACCCTTCGTTTTCTCCAGGGCAGTCATCCATGGAATACCGCGCCAGCAAGAAATCCGTACCAAAGATCCGGATCACGTCCTCCTTCCCCACCACGGCATCCGGGTACAAGAACATGCTGAGCACGACGGAGTGCCGCAAGTACAC
>DATFZR010000086.1:0-3268 GCA_035314265.1 Candidatus Acidiferrales bacterium | reverse complement strand
AAGAGTCTCGACTGGCGCGCCCGCCGCGCAGAGAGAGCCGGCAAGCTCCCGCGGCAAATCTTCGAGGAGATTTTGCTCCGCATCGGCCCCCTTCTCGGGCTGTCCTGATTCGGTTAGGCACGCGACCTTCCCTCCGCGCCTCTGCGGTATCCTTACGCTTTCCCTCTAGCCCACGCCTACGTGAATCCGGTGGTCGCCGTGCTGCTCGGCTATTTCCTGGCCGGTGAAACCCTCGGCCTGCGTACGATCGTAGGAACCGTGTGCGTCCTGATCAGCGTGGTGATGATCACACATCTTTCTCGTCCTCGTCGTCGTCGTCGTCTCTATCCCCCACGACCCATTTGCAAAACTGTAATGACCCAGATGGACGCGTACGTTATTCTCACTCTGCTTGTCCGCCCTACGAGCAATCGGACCATTCAAATGGCTGGCGCTTCTTCTGCTCGCCTTCCCATTCCGCGACGCCTGTGCGCAACAAACCGTATTCGACGTTCCCAGCGCGGACGTCCTGGACAAAGGAAAGATCTACGGAGAACTGGACGGCACCGCGCGCCCCGTGGATGGGCTGGCCACGTTCACGCCGCGCATCGTCTTTGGCATCGGCCACGGAATCGAAGTGGGGATGAATTTCGATGGATTGAGCGAGCCCATGCCGGGCCAACTCGAAGTCTCCCCAACGGTGAAGTGGCGGCTGTGGAAGGGTAAGACTTCGGGATGGTCTCTTTATGCCGGAGACGATCTGTTGTTCCCCGTGCACAACCGAACCTACAACGCAGGAAACTATCTGTACGCATTCCTCTCGAAGGAGTGGAAGCACGGCACTCGCATTGGTCTTGGCGGATACGACTTCACACGAAACGTTGTAGCCAAGGCCAACCGCGCCGGTGGACAGTTCACCTTCGAGCAGACCGTCAACAATCGCGTGACGCTCGCGGCCGAGTGGTACACAGGCAATCATTCCGCCGGCTACGTGAATCCCGGCGTCATCCTGAAGCTCACCTCGAGATTCACACTGTACGCCGCCTATCAAATCGGAAACGCCGGAGTCACCACCGGCAATCACCAGTTCCTTTGGGAACTCGGCTACAATTTCAAATAGTTGCGGATATGCCGGCTGCTTCCAATCCGTTTGGTGTCAAAGCGCTCACCTTCGACGTGTTCGGAACCGTTGTGGATTGGCGCGGCTCCATCATTCGTGAAGGCGGCGAGTGGGGCCGGGCGAAGGGTTTACAGGTGGACTGGGCCAGGTTCGCCGACCGCTGGCGGGCAGGTTACCCTCCGGCGATGGACAAGGTGCGCAAGGGCGTGTTGCCCTGGATGAGGCTCGACCAACTGCACCGCCTGATCCTCGACGACTTGTTGACGGAATTCAGCATCGCTGGACTGACCGAGGAAGAAAAGAACCACTGGAATTGCGTTTGGCATCGGCTGACTCCCTGGCCGGATGCGGTCGAGGGGCTAACGCGCCTGAAGCGGAAGTTCATCATCTCCACGCTCTCAAACGGCAACGTTTCGTTGCTGGCGGAGGGAGCCAAATTCGGAGGACTTCCCTGGGACGTGGTGCTGTCGGCCGAGCTTTTCCATCACTACAAGCCGGATCCCGAGGCATATCTCGGTGCGGCGGATTTGCTCGGCTGCCAGCCGCCGGAAGTGATGATGGTGGCGGCACATCCCAGCGATTTGAAAGCTGCGCACGCGTGTGGCCTTAGAACGGCCTTCGTCTCGCGTCCTCTGGAGCAGGGCCCCGGCAAGGAGCCGGCGTCGCCAACAGGTGAGCGCTTCGACGTCACCGCCCGCGATTTTCTGGAGCTGGCGGAGAAGCTGTTGTAACTCCGCTCCCCGGCATTCTCCGTATTCTCCCTCTCTTCGTGCCCTCCGCGTAGGCAGTTTCCGGCCCTTTCCCACGCGCCTCCCCATTATCGCCAATTTCGATTTTCGATTTTCGCCATTCGGCGCTATCGTGATTCTTCCATGTCTACACAGGCCACAGTGCGCGCCCGCACGGCCCGGCCCCTGCCAGCGGTAGCCCCACGCCCGGAACTGGCGGGCTATTTCACGGCGCTTTCAACGGCGCTCGGCCCGCAGCACTGGTGGCCCGCGCGCACGCCCTTTGAGGTGATCGTGGGTGCCATCCTCACCCAGAACACCGCATGGACCAACGTCGAGCGCGCCATCGCCAATCTCCGCCGCGAGCGCCTGCTCACCCCCACGGCGCTCGAACGCGTGGACCAGCGGCGTTTGGCGCGCCTGATCCGCTCGTCCGGCTACTTCCGCCAGAAAGCCCGCAAACTGAAGGAATTCGTCGGCTTCCTGCGGCGCGAGTTCGGCGGCTCGCTCGCCCGGATGTTCCGCACGCCTACCGCCGAGTTGCGCGAACGCCTGCTCGCCGTCCACGGCATCGGCCGCGAGACGGCGGATTCCATCCTGCTCTACGCCGGGGGCCACGCCATTTTCGTGGTGGACGCGTACACGCACCGCATCCTCTCGCGCCATGCGCTTTCGCACGAGAAGGCCAAATACGAAGATGTGCGCGCCCTGTTTGAAGCCAGCCTGCCCGCCGACGCGGCCATCTACAACGAGTTCCACGGCCTGATCGTGCACGTAGGCAAACACTGGTGCCGCACGCGTGAGCCGCGTTGCCAGGAGTGCCCTCTCCAGCCGTTTCTTCCCGCGTCAGCGGCGCAGGCCTCAGCCGGAGCGCCGGCATGACGACGCCCACCACACCGCCTCCGGAACTCTCCGGGCCCGCGCCGGCTGCACCCGCTGCTCCACCGAAAAACGCTAAGCGCCCCAAGCAGCGCGTGGGCCGCCTCGCGCTGATCGCCGGGGGCCTGACGCTGTCCATGCTGCTCGCGGCGATCGTCACCCTGGGATCGCTGCGCATGCCCTTCGAGCCGGAAAGCCCCACCGCGCTGCTGATTCTGTTTTCCGTTTCCGTGTTCGTGGTTATCGCTTTCCTGGTGTTCGGGTTCGTGCTGCTGCGCAATCTGCTGCGCCTGTGGGCGGACCGCCGCGCGGGACAGATGGGCTCGCGCTTCCGCACGAAAATGGTGTTCGGCGCGATGAGCATTTCGTTGCTGCCTGTGGCGCTGTTGTTTGTGGTCAGCTACGCGCTTTTGAATCGCACGCTCACCAAGTGGTTTCCGCGCCCGCTGGAAGTGGCCACGGAGGAAAGCGTTCACCTGCTGAGCGACATGAGCAAGGCGGGAGCGGCGCGGCGCACGGAAATCGTCAAGGAAATCGCGCCGTTCTACGCGTTGCCGGGCAC
>DATFZR010000085.1:0-7859 GCA_035314265.1 Candidatus Acidiferrales bacterium | reverse complement strand
TGGGCGCGAGCCGGGGACAGCTTGCGTGAAGGTTTCGACGGACTCGCGCAGGCCTTCAATGATGGCCTTGCGCTGGTTGGCGATGCCCTCGCCCTGGAGTTTTTTGGACTGCGCCTCGGCCTCGGCGTTCTTGACGGCCATGATGCGGGCGGCTTCGCCCTTGGCGAGAGCGGCTTCCTGCTCGCGGCGGGCGGCGTTGATATCGTTCATCGCGCTCTTCACTTTTTCGGCGGGGATGATGTCGGTGACCAGAGCTTTCACGATCAGGTAGCCGAAGGTTTCCATGGTCGCGTCCAGTTCTTTTTTGACGGCCAGGGCGATGTCCTGCTGGCTTTCGTAGGCGGTGTCGAGGTCCATCTTGGGGACGTGGCCGAGGATGACGTTGTAGACGTAGGCTTCGATCTGGCGCTGGGGTGCGGCGAGCTTGTAATAGGCTTCGAAGACTTTGTTGGGGAGAATCTGGTACTGGACGGACACGGGAATCTTGACGAATACGTTGTCTTTTGTTTTCGTCTCGATGGGGATGGCCACCTGTTGCACGCGCATGTCCACCTTGCGCACGGTCTCGATGAACGGCAGCTTGAACGCCAGGCCCGGATCAGCGACGCGATCGAATTTGTTGAAGCGTTCAACGACGCCGCGCTCGGCCGTGTTGACGGTGAAGAAGCTGCCGCCCACGATCATGAGAACGAAGATTCCGATCACCGCCAGAAACAACAAGGATGCACCTTCCATGGAGTTCCTCCTTCGCAGGGGCGGACGCAGGTGTCCGCCGGCCCGCGTGCTCCGGGCCGGGCCGAGTATAGGCCTGACTCCGCGGGATGGGAATGGCTGCTGTGGTCAGGCGACGATGGCGAGGACGTCGCCGGCGTTGACGGCTTGACCTTCGGTGACGGCGAGGCGTTCGACGGTGCCGGTTTTCGGGGAGCGAATTTCGTTCTGCATCTTCATCGCTTCGACGACCAGCAGGCCGCGTCCGGCCTCGACCTTTTCTCCCTGCGCCACGAGAATGCGGACGACTTTTCCGGGCATGGGCGCGAGAATGCGCTGTCTGCCTTCTGCTTCCACGGCTCCGCCGCGGCGTCCCTGCCATTGGCGCGGGTCCACGACGCTGGCGCGGAGACGGCGGCCGGCGACGGTCACGGTGAGCCCGGTGGCCGCGGGCTCCACTTGGACTTCGAACGCAGCGCCATCAATCAGGATTGAATAAATGCCGGGGCTGATCTCGACGGCGTCTGCTTCGAGGGGCCTGCCGTCGAGCGTGGCGGTGAGGCGCCGTCCATCGCGTTGGAGGTTTAGTTCGCGTTCGCGACCTTCGAGTTGGATGCTGAGTTTCACGATGGCTAGGCGTCTCGCGGGTCCCGTTCGACGCCCGAGCGGCGGGCTTCGCGCTTCCACGGCGATGCGGGGCCTTCCTGCGCTGCCGGCGGCCCGCTGCTTCCTGCGCCGCCGCTGGCGGAAAGATGGAAGAGCGCGGTAGCTAGCACCGCGGCGTCTTCCGCGGCATGGGGCAAATCCTGCGCGGCGCTCCCCGGGGCAGGGGCGGCAGCCGCCCGCGCGATCCATTCATCGAGCCAGCGGGTGTAGATTTCGCCGCTTACGAAATCGGCGTCTACGAGCAGCCGCCGGAAGAGGCCCAGGTTCGTCTGGATGCCGGCCAGCGCGTATTCATCGAGGGCGCGGCGGAGGCGGGAGATGGCCTCTGCGCGGTCGGACCCCCAGGCGATCAGTTTGCCGAGCAGGGGATCGTAATCCGTGGGCACGACCCAGCCGGGATAGACGCCGTCGTCGAGGCGAATGCCGGGGCCGGAGGGGATGCGGCGCGAGATGATTTTGCCCGGTGACGGGAAGAAATTGTTGCCGGGGTCTTCAGCGTAAATGCGGCACTCGATGGCGTGGCCGCGGAGCTCGACATCCTGCTGGCGCAGGCCCAGCGGCTGGCCCGCCGCGACGCGCATCTGCATTTTGACCAGGTCGAGCCCGGTAACCATTTCCGTGACGGGATGCTCGACCTGGAGGCGCGTGTTCATTTCGAGGAAGTAGAAGCGGCGCTCGCGGTCCACCAGGAATTCGAGGGTGCCGGCATTCGTGTAGCCTCCGGCGCGCGCCAGTTGTACGGCCGCTTCGCCCATCGAGCGCCGCAGCGGGGCGTCTACTACCGGCGACGGCGCTTCTTCCATCACCTTCTGGTGGCGGCGCTGCACGGAGCATTCGCGCTCGCCCAGATAGATGATGTTGCCGTGATGGTCGCCGAACACCTGAATCTCGATGTGGCGCGGGCGTTCGAGGTATTTCTCGATGTAGAGGCGGCCGTCGCCGAAGGCGTTGACGGCTTCGGACGACGCGTCGCGCCAGGCGCCGGCGAGTTCGCCGGCGCTCTCCACGCGACGCATGCCTTTGCCGCCGCCGCCGGCCACGGCTTTCAGGAGGACGGGAAATCCCGCGTCGCGCGCAAATTCGGCTGCGGCGTTTATATCGGCGAGAGGGTCGAGCGTTCCCGGCACCATCGGCACTCCCGCGGCCGCGGCCACCTGCCGCGCCGCCGTCTTCGAGCCCAGTTTCTCCATGGCTTCGGGCGACGGGCCGATGAAGGTGATGGCGTTCTCCGCGCAGGCCCGCGCCAGCGCAGCGTTTTCCGCGAGGAAGCCGTAGCCGGGATGGAGCGCATCGCAGCCGGCGCGGCGCGCCACGTCCATCAGCTTGTCGATGCGGAGGTAGCTTTCGCGCGAGGGCGCGGGACCGATGGGATAGGCCTCGTCCGCCAGGCGCACGTGGAGAGACGCGCGGTCGGCCTCGCTGAAAACGGCCACCGCGCCCACGCCCATCTCGCGGCATGCGCGGAGGATGCGGATGGCGATCTCGCCGCGATTGGCAATGAGAACTTTGCGGAACATAAGCGGCTCACCGTGAAAGGCAAAAAATGGTAGCACGGGCCTTCCGTTTGGAGTGCGTTCCGCGGCGCCCGGAAACCGGCTCAGGCCAGTGCCAGCAATTGCTGATCGTTGATCCGAGCCGGCCGGGGGAGGACGAGAACTTCTGCTTGGGGTTGAGGACCATCTCCCCCGGAAGATCCAGTTCGAGCGAGCGAGCTACGAATACTACTATTGGAACGTTCCCATAGAGATTGCCGTTCCGTTTATTGATGCGCCGCCTGCGCCGGTTCCGGGCGGGTAGTGGGCCAGTTTGCCCGGATGGACCTGACGAAGGTTGACTCCTCCGTTGCTGGGTTGTTTGCGGCAGTTGAGCGTTCACACAGGCAAGAATGCCTGTGCCACTGGGCAAACTGACGCACCACCTCTGGCGGTACGCGTTGACAGGCTGCATCCCCGCTCCTAGACTCTGGCGGCAGCCTGGAGGCAGAACCATCATGACTTTCAAACGATCGCCAATCTTCTTTGTTTTCTTAGCCGCAATTCTCGCGGTGCCCGTTGTTCTTCCGCCCGCGCGGGCGCAGCAGGCCACCGTAGCGCCTAATGAAAACCTGGTGGTGGAAGGCGTGCCGGCCATTCCCGCGTCGCTGGCGGCCACCGCAGGACGCTATCTGGAATACCGCGCGGCTTCCTTCTCCGGCTGGCATCCCGCGCGGCGCGAGATGCTGATCAGCACGCGGTTTGGCGACACGGCCCAGCTCCACCTGGTGGAGCGGCCGGGGGCGGCGCGGCGCCAGCTTACTTTTTTCCCGGACGCGGTGAGCGGGGGCAGCTTCCATCCCAACGGCGGCGATTACATCCTCTTCTCGAAGGACATCGGCGGCGGCGAGTGGTACCAGTTCTACCGTTACGACGTGGCTTCCGGCGACGTGACGCTGCTGACCGACGGGAAATCGCGGAACGGCGGGCCCGCGTGGTCCTCGAGCGGCGACCGGATCGCGTACACCTCCACGCGGCGAACCGGCAAGGATAGGGACCTCTGGGTGATGAATCCGGCGGACCCGAAAACGGATCATCTGCTGCTGCAACTCGAGGGCGGCGGCTGGCAGCCGCTGGACTGGTCGCCGGATGACAAGAGCATCCTGCTGCTCGAGGAACTCTCCATCAACGAGTCGTACCTGTGGATGGTAAACGCGGCGACGGGCGAGAAGACCGAGTTCACGCCGCGGCACATCGCGGAAAAGATCTCCTACGGCGATGCGCAGTTCAGCAAGGACGGCAAAGGGATTTACACGGTGACGGACAAGGATTCCGAGTATCACCGGCTGGCCTACGTAGACCTGGCCAGCAAGCAAGCGAAATACCTGACGAGCGCGATTCCCTGGGACGTGGAGTCTTTCGATCTCTCGCACGACGGGACGCTACTCGCCTTTGTGACCAATGAAGAGGGGGCCAGCAAGCTCCACATGCTCGAGCCGGCTACGGGCAAGAAACATCCGGCGCCGGACGTGCCGGTGGGCGCGATCAGCAGTCTGCAGTGGCGGCGCAACGCCGCCGAACTTGGATTCGTGATGAACTCGGCGCGAGCGCAGAGCGACTGCTACTCCTTTGACCTGGCCACGAGCAAGCTGACGCGGTGGACGTACAGCGAGTCTGCGGTGAAGACGGATGCGTTCCCGGAAGCCGAGCTGGTGCGCTGGAAGAGCTTCGACGGAAAAATGATCTCCGGGTTTCTCTACCGCCCGCCGGCGAAGTTCACGGGCAAGCGGCCGGTGCTGGTGGTGATTCACGGCGGCCCGGAAGGGCAGTCGCAGCCCATTTTCCTGGGGCGTAACAATTACTTTCTGAATGAACTGGGGATCGCGCTCATCTTTCCCAACGTGCGCGGGTCTACGGGTTACGGGAAAACCTTCTCGCTGCTGGATAACGGCTTCCAGCGCGAAGACACGTACAAGGACATCAACGCGCTGTTCGACTGGATCGGCACGCGGCCGGATCTCGACCCGGACCGCGTGGGCGTGACCGGGGGCAGTTACGGCGGCCACATGACGCTGGCCGTCTCCACGTTCTACAGCGGGCGCATTCGTTGTTCGGTGGACGTGGTGGGCATGTCCAACCTGGTGACGTTTTTGGAGCACACGGAGGCCTACCGGCGGGACCTGCGGCGCGTGGAGTACGGCGACGAGCGCGATCCGAAGATGCGGGAATTCCTGGAAAAGATCGCGCCGATGAACAGCATCGAGAAAATTCGCAAGCCGATGATGGTGGTGGCCGGGAAGAACGATCCGCGGGTGCCGGTGAGTGAATCGGAACAGATCGCCGCGGCTCTGAAGAAGCAGGGCACACCCGTGTGGTATGTGATGGCGAAGGACGAGGGGCACGGCTTCCGGAAGAAGCCGAACGTGGACTTTCAGTTCTACGCGACCATCGAATTCTTGAAGGAATATTTGCTGAACTAGTGGCGAGGGTTCTGCCAGAAAAGACGAGAGGCCCGGGCTGCGGGCCTCTCGCACTCCAGGGCCCGCCGCGGCGGGGCTGCCTTTAGTTGCAGGGACGGGAATACATGGCTTCGAGTGCGTTCCACAGGGCTTTCAGGGCGCGCTCCGCCGCCGCGGCAGCTTTCCCGGTCTCCGCCGCGTCTTGAGATGCCAGCCATTCGCGCCATGCGGCGCGATGGCGCACGTCCGCTTCTTCGTGCACCGCGAAGTAGCGGAGAGCGGGAGCCTCGGTGACTCCGTAGTGGAGCTTGAGCCCTGCAATCTTCTGCGTGGCAATCTCCGGTACTTGCGCCTCGTAGGCATACAGAGCGGCCACAGCCTCGGCCGGCGATCCGTTGGTACACAGGTCGCGATAGGTTTCGATCAGCGCCTTCACAGCAGGCATGGGCTCCGCCGTGTCCAGCGCACGGCCATCCGCGCCGGCTGCCGCCGCGAAGTCGCGCCAAAGCTGCGGGTGTGGCCCCGCGGGATCAAGCTCTTCCGCCAGGTTGTCTTGCACCAGCGGGCGCAAAGAACCGTCCGCACGTTCTTCGAGCGCCTGCAAGTACCCCGGGAATGCGGCGACGTGCTGGAAATACTGCGCCGCATACTGGCGCAGCGATTCCTTGGGCAGAGTTCCTTCCGTCCAAGCCTTGTAGAACGGACTCTTCAACAGGTGATGCTCCTCAATCTTCCGGTCAATCGCATCCAGTAGCATGTGGTCTCCTCCCCGGCGGCGTTGCGCATGGCACCGCTTTTGCGGCGCACGGGCGCAGCAACCATTCTAGGCAATTTGCGGCGGCGAGTGTTCTCGAAAGTGTGGTCTTCCGTGGCAGCCTGATTTGAGAGCCGGAAAGAGAAAGACGGCCGAGCCCTCGCTGACATCTTTTCGCGCCGCCCGCGCATCGGTAAACTCAGGCCTTTCCCGGTAGAATAGACTTTTGCGGATCGCCGGTCGGGATCGAGGGGAATCATGAAAGTTACACGCAATCGCGCTGCCGTCCTGCCGGGCTTCTTCGCCGCGGAGATGGCCTGTCCTGCGCTCCTGATGGCGCAGGCGCCTCCGGGCCCCATCATTCTTCCCGACTCGGCGCAGCCTCGCGCGGAGGCCCCGGCGCCCGCGCCGCCACCGAAAAAGGCTCTGCCGCAAGGCAAGCCCACGATTTTCGGCTCGTGGAAATTCAATCGTGATGAAAGTGACGACGCCCGCCAAAAACTGCAGGCGGCGCAACAGGCCGCAGGCGGTGGCCAGACTCGCAACGGCAACCCGCGCGTGGGCGTGGGCGGTGGCGGATGGCCCGGTGGCGGCGGTGGGGGCTACCCCGGGGGTGGAGGAGGCGGCGGAGGATACGGGCGGCACCCGAGCGATTCCTATAGCGATGCCGACATTGGGCGCATGGGTGACCTGCTGAATCCCTCTTATTCGCTGGTGGTGGTTCCCAAAGAGAATGAAGTGGAGTTGAGCGACGAGCAGGACCGCAAGCGCGCCATCTACACGGACGGCCGCAAGGTGCAGAAAGCTACCAGCGACTCTTTTCGCGAGCTCGACGCAAAATGGGACGGAGACCGCCTGGTGACGACGGAGGACGGCCCGCACAACGGGAAAATCGAGCGCATTCTTGCTCCCGCCGATGGCGGCGCGCAACTGTACGAAACCTTCCGCGTGGTGGACAGCAAATCGAACGCGACGCTGGTGGTGCGCTACGTTTTTGACCGCGTGGACCCTGAGGATCAGCCGGCGAGGCGCTGATTCGAGAGGCGCGAGCGCGCGTTCTATTCGACCGCCCCTTTTGCCTTCAACAGGGCTACGGCCTTGGTTTCGTTTACCGGGAACCGAGCCGCATATCCGAGCGGCGTACACTCGACCACCGTAATTCACTTGCCGAGGGCGTAGTTCACGAAATCCTTTAGCGCGTACCTGGGGCCGGATGCCGGAGTCCAGATCGGATCGAGGCTCAGCAGGGAATTGCTGTCGCCGAACATCAGGCCCAGGAAAACTTCGGCTACGATTCGGCCGCCCACGGGTCCCAACTGGGGAGTGCTGATGAATACCTTCTTGCCGGCAACGGGGATCTGGACGTTGTGCTGATGGAGCATGGCCTCGGCGAGAATGTAGGTACACAGGGGACAATTCCCGGCGAAGACTTTGTTTATAGCGACGATGCTGCCGGGGCGCGGTTTTAGATTCTTGAGCCCCTGGCCGATGAGGATGTCTTCGTCGTCGAGCGGTTTGATGCACATGGCGGCGGCCACTTGCTGGCCCGAGGGCAAGCCGAGCCGCCATGCCCGCAACAGATTCCTCGACGCGAGGGAGGATGGGTTGCTGGCGATCGCGTGCGGAAGATGGTGGAGGGGATTGACCAGGCTCGTGTCAATGCGATAGGCAAACTGAAGCCTTTTCTTCTTGACTGCTAACGGGCCGTCGTGCGGCCGGAGATCAACGTCAATGAAGCGACCCCAGTCGATGCCGCGATCCGTCTTTACGCGGCGAAAGCCGGTAAGCCCGTCGTGC
>DATFZR010000084.1:0-11236 GCA_035314265.1 Candidatus Acidiferrales bacterium | reverse complement strand
CGCCTACCTCGGCATGGGCCTCACCGCGGAAAATCTGGCCAACAAGTACGGCATCACCCGCGAAATGGCCGACGCGTTTTCGCTCGCCAGCCATCAGAAGGCTCTCGCCGCCATTGGGGCAGGGAACTTCAAGGACGAAGTCGTGCCCGTCGACGTGAGCATCACCGCCATGAACGGCACCAAGCCAAAGACGTCGCAGTACACATTCGACACCGACGAAGGCCCCCGCGCAGACACCTCCGCCGATGCGCTCGGCAAACTGAAGCCCGCCTTCCACATAAAGGGAACCGTCACCGCAGGCAACAGCTCGCAGATGAGCGACGGCGCCGCCATCGCCGTGGTGATGAGCGACGAACGCGCCGCAGCGCTCGGCATCAAGCCGCTCGCGCGTTTCGTTTCGTTCGCCACCGCCGGCTGCCTGCCCGAAGAAATGGGTATCGGCCCGGTGAACGCCATCCCCAAAGCGCTGAAGCTCGCCGGCCTCAAACTGGAAGACATCGCCGTGATCGAGCTCAACGAAGCCTTCGCGGCGCAAGCCATGTCGGTAATCAAAGTCCTCGGCATCGATTCCGCAAAAGTGAACGTAAACGGCGGAGCCATCGCTCTCGGCCACCCGCTCGGCTGCACCGGGGCGAAACTAACGGCCACGGTCCTGCGCGAACTCGCCCGCCGCAACGCGCGCTACGGCATGGTCACCATGTGCGTAGGCGGCGGCATGGGCGCCGCCGGCATCCTCGAGCGCCTGAACTGATCGAGTAGCACAGGCCATCCTGCCTGTCCTGACGTGAGGAAGGGCCTGCGCGCATTCATGCCGGCGGCGTCGCGAACCGATCCGCAGGCCGCTTCCCGTTCCCCAGCCGCTGTCATCCCGAGCCCCCAGAGTAGCCACGGTCCCGCCTTGCGGGGATCGTGGGGCTTTTCTTCGTTTCCTGTTTCTGTGACTCTTTCCTTCGTTTCGTTCCCGCCCTACCCAAAAATCCGGCCCAGCACTCCCTCCCACTGTTTCCCAAACTCCTCTACCTTCGCCTGCGCCACGCCGTAGGTGGAAAGCCAGAGCTGCACCTCATGTTCCCCGGGTGCGCCCTCGATGGTCAGCCAGAGCAGCGCGTCGTTCAGTTGACGCACGGAAATGCAGAAGCCCCGCGGCGCGCGCACAAATTCCACGATCCCCTCAAAGTTCTCTCCCGTGGCGGATTCCAGCATGTATTCCGTCCCGCCTGCCAGCCCGCCTGTGCCCTCACGGAAAAGCCCGCCCGGCGCGGTAAGCCGCTGGTAGGCCTCCTCCCGTGCGATCGCCACTTTCTGCCGCGGCCACGCCACGCGCCGCGCCGTTCCCGCGTGCCGCTCCAGATAGTGCCGCAGGTTCGCGAGCATGAAGCCCCAGCCGTACTCCGTCGACCCGAAATATTCATCTTCCCGGGCAGCGCCCGTAGTGAAGCCGGACTGCACCAGCCGCACCAGAGTTTTTCCTCCTCGCTGCTCGAGTTTCCATTCAATAGTCACCGGGCCCGCAGGACCTGGCTGCTCGATCCGCAACAGTTGCTGCGGCTCCCACGCGTCAATGCGCGCCTCGCCCCCCCATTCCGGCCCCCACGAAAGAGCAATGCTGCCACCCGCGCCCGGTGTCACCCGCGCGGACAAGGGAAACCACCGCGCCAGCTCCTCCCCGTCCGTCAGCGCCTTCCACACCGCCGCGGGCGACGCCGCAACCTCGATTTCTTTTTTCAGCCGCCTCATCTGTTTCTGCGCGTCTGCCGTCATGGTCTCCTGCTCTCGGCGCTCGTGGTTTGGCCGCCTTCGTGGTTTGCAGCAACTCGAACGGCGCGCCGCCGGCGCGATAGTACTCCAGGATGGTCATCGCACTCGGCTTCCACTCCGTGTGCGCCGTCTTCAGAACCGTTTGATTCCTGCCGCCTCGAACTCGCCTTCCCGCGCCAGATGGTCGCCCAGGCGCCCCTCGCCTTCTCCCACCCCAGCCCCACCTGCCCATTCAGACCCCTGTATACTCGCGACCGAAAGGCTCCCCCATGACCGCCGATGATTTCCGCCGCCTCGCACTCAGCTTCGCCGAAACCGAAGAGCGCGCACACATGAACCATCCCGACTTCCGCGTAGCCGGCAGGATTTTCGCCACATTGGGTCATCCCGACGCGCGCTGGGGAATGGTCAGCCTCACGCCCGTCCTGCAGGAGGAGTTTGTGAAGGCCGCGCCCAAAGTCTTCAAGCCCGTAAAAGGCGGATGGGGAATCCGCGGCGCAACGAACGTGTTTCTTCCCGCCGCCACGCAAAAGACCCTGCGCCCCGCGCTCGAAGCCGCGTGGTACACCACCTCGCTCAAAGGCCTCAAGCCCAGTGCCCGCACCCGCAAGGGACCGCCCAAGCCACGCACAAACCGCCGCAAGGAGGGCGCTTGACTGGCGCCGTGAACCCGGCAGGGCCGTAAGACGATGCCCACCATCTTGACGCACGCGATTTTCGGTGCAGCCCTGGGAGAGAGCGCACCTTCTCCGCTGCGCCACTCCGGCGGCTTCTGGTGCGCAGCAGTGGTCTGTTCCATGCTGCCGGACCTGGACGTGATCGGTTTTCGCTTTGGCGTTCACTACGGCGATCTTTGGGGGCATCGTGGCATCACCCATTCCCTGCTGTTCGCCGCGGTCATCGGAACGCTCTGCGGCGCGCTCCTGGGGAAATCCCTGCGCGAACGCTGGACTCTCGCGTTGCTGCTGTCGGCGATCACCGCCTCCCACGGCGTTCTCGATGCGATGACAGACGGCGGCCTCGGCGTCGCCTTCTTCTCGCCATTCGATCCCACGCGGTACTTCTTTCCCTGGAGGCCGATCCACGTTTCGCCGATCGGCTTGCCTGCCGCTTTCTCCCGCAGGGGACTGGGCGCGCTGTCGAGCGAGATTCTCTACGTGTGGCCGGCCGCGATTCTCACCGGCGCCCTGCTGTATGCATTTCACGCCCGGCAGAAACGCGCGGAATCCCCGGGCACTCCGAAGCCCGCACCATAGAAGTTGGCGGCCCGTGGAGCCGCAATTCAAGACATTGCCCCCGCTGCGCCTTTCTCGGTAATATGGTGACTGCCGGTACGCCGGACACCGCAGCGTCCGCCACCGGCAAATCGCTCCACCCGCGAGGTCCGCCCATGGCCACCAGCACAACCGCTTCCCCCACCGTCGCCCGCGGCGGCAGCTTCCTGGTTGAAAGCCCGCGCCCCGACGACGTCTTCACGCCCGCGGACATCAACGACGAGCAGAAGCTCATCGCGCAGACCACCGAAGAGTTCGTGAACAACGAGGTCGTGCCCCTGATCCCCGACCTCGAGGCGCACAAAGAAGGCCTGATGGTTTCGCTCATCAAGAAGGCGGGCACGCTCGGCCTCCTGGGCGCCTCGATTCCCGAGGAATACGGCGGCGCGGGGCTCGACAAGGTTTCTTCCGCCATGCTCGCGGAAAAAACCGCCGCTTACGGAGCCTTCTCCGTAACGCACGGCGGCCACGCCGGCATCGGCACGATTCCCATCGTCTATTTCGGCACCGAGGCGCAGAAGAAGAAGTACCTGCCGAAGATCGCCAACGCGGAGCTGATTTCCTGCTACTGCCTCTCCGAGCCGCAGGCCGGCTCCGACGCGCAGGCGCTGCGCACGCGCGCCGAGCTTTCCGCCGACGGCAAGAACTGGATCCTGAACGGCCAGAAGATGTGGATCACCAACGGCCACTTCGCGGACCTGTTCGTCGTCTTCGCCAAGGTGGACGGCGAGAAAATCTCCTGCTTCCTGGTGGAAAAGGGCACGCCGGGCTTCTCCGTAGGTGCGGAAGAAAAGAAGATGGGCATCAAGGGCAGCTCCACCACCGCGCTGTTCTTCGAGAATTCGCCCATCCCCAGGGAAAACCTGCTGCACGAAATCGGCCGCGGGCACATCGTGGCCTTCAACACGCTCAACGCCGGCCGCTTCAGCCTGGGCGCCTACTGCCTGGGCGGCTCGAAACGCGCCATCGAAGTCTCCGCGAAATACGCGAAGGAGCGCACCGCGTTCGGCAAGCAGCTCGCCGATTTCGGCCTGATCCGCCAGAAGCTCGCGGAGATGACCATCCGTACCTTCGCGCTCGAAGCCATGATCTACCGCTCCGCCGGCATGATGGACGGATTCATGTCTGCCGCGGAATCCGGCGCGGACAAGACGCAGCACATGATGAAGGCGCTCGAGGAGTACGCCATCGAGAGCTCCATCAGCAAGATTTACGGCAGCGAGGCGCTGGACTTTGTGGTGGACGAGGCCGTGCAAATCTTCGGCGGCTACGGCTACCACGAGGACTATCCCGTGGCGCGCGCGTATCGCGACAGCCGCATCAACCGCATCTTCGAAGGCACCAACGAAATCAACCGCATGCTCATCACCCAGATGCTGATCCGGCGCGCCATGGCCGGCACGCTGCCGCTGATTCCGAAAGCCATGAAGCTGATGGAAGAAATCCTGGCCGGGCCGGCGTTTGAGGAGGCTTCCGGCGAGCAGTTCGCCGAGGAAGAGCGCATCGTGGCGAACGCGAAGAAGATTTTTCTGCTGGCCGCGGGAAGCGCCATGCAGAAGCTGCGCGACAAACTCGGCGAGCCCGATAACCAGGAAATCGTCGCTGCGCTCGGCAATATCGCCATGGACGCCTACGCCATGGAGTCGTCGCTTCTTCGCCTGCAGAAGTCTGCCACACGGCGCGGCCAGGCCGACGCGGCCATGACTTCGTGCGTGCGTGCGGTGCTTTCTTCCGCCGCGGACCGCATCGAGCTCGAGGCGCGCACTGTGCTGGGCGCGGTGGCCGAAGGCGACATGCTGCGCACGCAGCTCCTGGCGCTCAAGCGGTTCGCCAAGCGCGAGCCCGGCAATCCCATCGCCCTGCGGCGCGACGTGGCCGCCGCCGTACTGGCCGGCGACCGCTATCCCTTCGAGTACCGGTAGCGATATCCAGCCGGCAAAAGGGTTCCGCTTTCCGGCTATCGAACCTGTACCTTCGCCCAGTGAGTCCCTGTTACGCGTCTTAGTACTTTGGTTCGATTGTTCGCGGGCCTCTCCCGGCACTACACTGGCACCATGGATAACGCAACTGGACTTATGGAAAACGAACGCATGACCGGCCCGGTGGAAAACGCGGCTGGGACCATGGAAAACGCAGCCGGCGTGATGGAGAGTCCCGCAGGCAGCGCGGAAGGCGCCGCGGACGGCTCCGTGAGCGCCGCGGGGAACCCCGACGCAGGAAGCCCCAACGAGGGAAGCCCTAAGAAGTTCGGCGCCCTTTTGGTGGTCGTTCTTCTCGTTGCCGTCCTGGCGCTCGTGGGGATGAACATCTATCAGGACCAGGTGATCCAGCGGCAAAAGTACGAGCTGCGCTGGCTGATGACGCACACCACCATCAATCAGGCGGCGATCGAGGCCGATATCAGGAATCAGAAGCAGTCTGCCAAGCCCGAGGGCATGCAGGCTCCAGCGGCCGCTGCCGCGCCGGCTTCTCCGCAGGCGAAGGCTGATCCCTCGCCGGCAACCACCGCCAAGCCGTAAAGCAACGGACGAGCAGCGCGAGGGCCTTTCGTTTCTTTCAAGCGCCGCTCCCGCACGGCCTGTCGTCCAGGCTCTCATTAGAAGAAAGCCATTCCGCCGTCCACATTCAGCGCCTGTCCTGTGATGGCCGACGCCTGCTCCGAGCACAAGAACAGCGCGGCCGCCGCAATTTCCTCCGCGGTTTGCGCGCGACCTTGCAGGATTCCCTTCTTCGCGCCCTCCAGGATTTCGCTGGGCGGCACTCCGAAGGCGCGGCTCAGGCCTTCGCCGATTTCCCGCGACATTTGCGTCTCCGGCACGGGCCCCGGGCAGAGCGCGTTCACGCGCACGCCGCGCGTGCCCGTTTCTGCGGCAAGCGTGCGCGTGAGCGCCACCAGCCCCGCCTTCGACGCCGCATACGCTGAGTTCAATCCGAAAGCCATCTTCGCCGCCACGCTGGAAATATTAAGGATGACGCCCTGCCGGCGCTCCAGCATTCCCGGCAGCACCAGCCGCGCCATCAGAAAGGCGCTCTTCAGGTTGGCGGCCAGCACCGCATCCCATTCCTCGGGCGAAATTCCTTCGACCGGCGCGACGGGGCCGAGCATCCCCGCGTTATTCACCAGAAGATCCACGCCGCCGAAGTGTTCCACCGCCGCGCGGTAAATCGTTTCGCAGCCGGCAGGCAACGAGACGTCGGCGCAGATGCTGGCCGCGCGCCCGCCCGCCGCGCGAATCTCTCCGGCCACCGCGTCTACCTCAGCCGCCGTGCGCGCAGCGACGAGCACCGCCGCGCCCTCACGCGCAAACCGCAGTGCGATGGCGCGCCCGATCCCGCGGCCTCCACCGGTGACAATCGCCCGCTGATCCTTCAGCAGCATCCTTTAGCCCCCATTCTTATCGCCGGCTTACCGCTGGCCGTACCGCAGGCATCCTGCCGGCGTCTTCTCCTTCGTGTCCCCGGTCTTCTCATCACTCGCCACTGTCTTTCAGCCTCCCCGCCAGCAGTCCCGTGGCCGCGTCAAGATCGACGTCCGCGACGAGCAGGCCTTCTTTGCCGTACGGCTGGTAGCACTGCAGGGTTCCATCCGGCCGCACCACGGCAGAAGTGGTCTGCGAGCGCGCGCTTGCGCAGTTCACCATTGCGAAGTAGCAGGTATTCTCCGCGGCGCGGCACAACGCCGCCTTCTCATGGAACGAGTTCGCCGGATCGGCGAAGGTCGCAGGCTGGTAATCGCCGGGCTGGCTTTCGTGAAAATGCGGGTGGAACACAATCTGCGCGCCGCGCCGCGCAGCCCAGCGCACCGTTTCCGGATACCGCCAGCCCTCATGGCAGATCGCCACGCCAAAGGTAAGCGGCCCGGCCTGGAAAATCCGCCTCCCGCAGCCCGCCGTGTAGAGTTCCTCTTCGGAAGGGTCGAGCTGCACTTTGTCCTGGAACCCGGCGATCGTCCCGTCGCGATTGATGACGAGCGCGGTGAGCAACAACCTGGCTTCGGCCAACCGCTCCGTCCCCAGCACAACCGCGATGCTGGCTTTCGCGGCTGCGGCAGCCACCGAGGACCATGCACGCTCCAGGAACGCAGCGTCGGGCGGCGCCACTCGCTTTCCCATCAGCCGGTATCCGGGAACGTAGGCCTCGGGAAAACAGATGATGCCCGCACGCTCCGCGGCCGCCTGCGCGATGGCCTGCCCGGCCAGCGCGACGGACTCCTCAGGAGTCGCCGGGAACCGGATGTTGGCCAGAGCGATTCGAAATGCGTTCATTTCGCGATTCCAATTCTATCGTGATTCTCGAACCGGACGCGGGGGCAGCTAAGGGGGGGAAGGGGCGGGATCAGCGGGGGCAGATTGCCGTGTGGCGGAAAGCCGTCCCATCCCTCGCGCTCAGCCATAGAGATGGTTTGCAGCAGGAGCTGGCAGAGATAGGCGAGGACGACGGCCTTGCGATAGTCAATGCGGTTGTCGGTGAGCATGGCGGTGAGGTTGCCGAGGACGTGATTGACGGAAGTGGCGGAACGCAGGTCCGTGACGCTGCCCAGGACGTCGTGGGCGTGCCGGCCGGGTTCGAAGCGCAGGCGGCGATGCTCGGCTTCGAGGTGAGTGCCGCAGAGAGAGACGTGGGCGTTGGTGCGGGGCATGCGGCAGCGGCGGCCGTCGGCGGTGGTGTGGGTGCAGCGTGTATCGCTACCTGGCTGAGGCATGTGGATTCTCCTTGAAGAGGAGAGGGATGAGACCACCCCCTCCCCCTTTTTCTCGTAACATGCTGAAAACGTGGGGGATTAAGTCGATTGTTTTGTAATTTACTGATTCCGTTAGAGTTGTGGCGAGGAAACGGCGGGGATTTACACGGAGGGCGCGGAGATACGGAGAACACGGAGGGGCCGAAGGCAGTGGCGAGTGACGAGTGGGGAGTGGCGAGAACGGCGAGGAAGAGCCGGAGATCAAGATAGCGCCGAGGCGCTGAGAACGGTGAGGAGCGCGGAGGAAGGCGGCGTTGGGGGCGCGTTTGCGGGCGCTCGTCATGTGGCGAGAGTACGACGACGAGATGGATCGGGGAATGAACTAGATGTCTGCGGGGAATTACCTAAGAAGGCGGAGGCTGGAAGGAAGAAGCTGGTCCTCGGCCCGTTGCGCGGGTCTCGGGATGGCAGTGGGGTGATGCGTCGGAGAAGTGCCCACGATCAGAAAACGTTGACCGTGGCTACCGTTGCAGGAAACGGTCGTAGGCGGTCAGGTGCTTGGCATTCGTTCGCTTGCCGCGCTTGTAGGCTTCGGTGGCGGCGTCCAGATCGCGGGGAAAGTTCATTCCGAATTCGCGGCGGAATTGCGCGGCGGCCTTCGGCTTCAGCCAGTCCTTGGGGCTGTGGATGCCGGCTAGCAGGCACCAGTTATAGAACTCGCGGCAGTATCTCCAGAGTTCCTGACGAGCGCTTTCGAGAGCTCTTTTTCTGGCGGGGTGGGTGACGGCGCTTTCGAACGGCATGCTTTTGGAGAGATTGCGAAGGGTGTCGAGTTTCCAGGCGGTGGCATACGCTTGTTTCTTGGGGCCGGGGTTCATGCCTTTGCGTTCCAGGGCGGCGCGTACACGGAGCAACGTTGCTCTGTCGCCGCGCGTTTTGATCCTTTCAATTCCGGCGAGTACGGTCCACACGAGCTCTTCGTAGTGCGGGTCTGTGATATCGGCTTCCGACGCGGCGGTCTCGACGTAGACGCGATGGGCCCGAAGTGCGCCTTTCGCGATCAGGTGGTTCAGTTTGTCGGAAAACTCGCCAGGGGAGCGGGCGACAAACAGGCGGGAGGCTCGGGAAAAGGGGTCTGGGGCGCGATCGAAGACGGCGAAGAATCCAAGGTTGGGCAGGTGGTCCAGGCGGATTTTCTTCGGCTGAGAAATGTCGAACCAGAAGCCGGCTCGGCCATGGGGATAGGGGCGCTTGGCTCTCTGCGGCATGCGTTTGCGCAAGGACGCATACTAGCAGTTCTGGACGGCGGAAATTTCGAGAGGTGCGTTGATTTTCTGATTTACTGTTTCGCGTTTGATGCGTTGCATGATCGGCCCGGCTGGAAGCATTGCGCGGGGACCGCAAAGGCAGTGGAGCATAGGTGGCCAGGACTGCAAGGGCGGCGCTTGCTTGCGGTTCGCGTCCGTTGCTAGCATAGCGGCATGGTATTCCACGTCACGCTGACCAACGCCGAAGACGGCTGGATCGTCGCCGAATGTCCGGCTTTGCCGGGATGTGTTTCGCAGGGAAAAGACCAGCAGGAAGCTCTCAACAACGTCAAGGAAGCCATCGCCGCGTGGTTGTGGGCCGAGGCTTATTCCCAAATCTCAACGGTCTGATCACCTGCGGTCAGGGCTGCTTCGATGAGCGGCCAAAGGTGGTCAAAAACCGCCAGCAAGTGAGCCGTGCGGCAGTTTCCCAGACGAACCCAGACGAGTCGAGCACCGGTCTTTACGCTGCCGGCCAGATGAACGAAATCCGCGTCCTTGGTGATGAGGACTTGCTCCGCTTGGCCTGCGCGACGCCAGATCTCAAGGTCTGTAACCTGGGTCAAGCCGGCCTCGGAGACATGCAGGCATTCCGCGCCTCGCGCGGTGAGAAATCGGCACAAAGCAATCGGGAGCTGGTTATCAATCAGGAATCGCACTACGCCTTGAGTACGGAGTGGTCTGTTTGGTGAGCGGCGAATTCCAAGGCGGCCAGAATGTCCTCATTTTCGAGGTACGGATAATCCCTGAGAATTTCCTCATGGGAGGCGCCGGCGGCCAGAAGCTCCAAAACATCGGAAACACGGATGCGTAGCCCGCGGATACAAGGGCGTCCGCCGCACTTGCCATCTTCGATGGTGATGCGCTTGAGGCGTTCGGGGTTCATTGAGGTTGAGTTTACGCCGGGGCGGAGGCGGAGGCAAGGTACTGGAGGCCGGAGGTTAGAGGCATGACTGCGCCGTGCTCGGTGAAAGCGTAGGGTAGGATCGGGGAGTATTTCAGCCTGCGGAGGTGGTCACAATTTGTGACCGCCTGTTGATTGAATCGGCGGGACTCAGAAGGGGACTGGCAGTCCAATCGTTTCTCCTACCACCCCGAGTTTCCGCATCTTGCCTCTTTCGGTTCCTCTCCGCTTTCGGCAAACCCCGTCGCACGTGTATAATACGGGGTTTATGGGTGAGCCAACCGGTAGTGCTGCGGCGCAGGCCCGGCCGCAGAGAAAACTAGTGCGCGTAAGCCCCCGAGGCTTCTGCGCGGGCGTGGTGCGGGCCGTGGAGATAGTCGAGCGGGCGCTCGAACTCTACCGGCCGCCTGTGTACGTCCACAACGAGATCGTTCACAACCGCTACGTCGTGGAACAGCTCCGCCTGCGCGGGGCCATCTTCGTCGAGTCCGTGGAAGAGGTGCCCAACGGCGCGGTGCTGATTTTCAGCGCTCACGGCGTTCCTCCCGCCGTGCGCGAGCAGGCCCGCGAGCGCAGCCTTCGTGTGATTGACGCCACCTGCCCTCTGGTGACCAAGGTACACATGGAGGCGCTCCGCTTTGCCCGCGAGAATCGCACCATCATCCTGATCGGCCATCGGGACCACCAGGAAATCATCGGCACGTCCGGTGAAGCTCCGGAGAGCACGCTCGTGGTGGGCAGCGTGGAAGAAGTGGACCGGCTGCAAGTGGAAGACCCGGACCGCCTGGCTTTTCTCACCCAGACCACGCTGAGCCTCTACGATACGCAGGAGATTGTGGCGCGGCTGCGCCAGCGCTTCCCGAACATTCTGGGTCCGGCCTCCGACGACATCTGCTACGCCACGCAGAACCGCCAGGAAGCCGTGGAGCAGATCGGCAAGCAAGTGGACCTGATCCTGGTGGTGGGCTCGGCCAACAGCTCGAATTCGAACCGCCTGGTGGAAGTCTCGCAGCGCGAAGGCACCCAGGCGCGCCTGATTGAAGACGCGGCAGACATTGACCCCGCCTGGCTCGAAGACGTGGCCAGCGTGGGGCTGACGGCCGGCGCTTCCGCGCCGGAGATTCTGGTGCAGCAAGTGAGCGAGCGCCTGGCCAGCCTGGGCTTCTCCGAGCAGAGCGATCTGGATTTCATCCGTGAGGATGTGCGCTTTACGCTTCCCGCGGAGCTGGTTTCTATTGTTCCTTCTCCGGTGACTACGGGGTCGCCTTCCATCTAGTCTCGAAGCTCGGGACGGAAGGCGCCGGGTGCCGTA
>DATFZR010000083.1:0-2535 GCA_035314265.1 Candidatus Acidiferrales bacterium | reverse complement strand
GCCTCGGGACGGCGGAGTTTCGGGGAGGGACGTGTGGAAGCGGCGCGCCGTGAATACGACCGCGCCCTGGCGTGGCTGCGGACGAGCGGTTACGACGTTCACAAAGACGCCCGCCTGGAGGAATTGCAGGGCAGGGTGCAGGCGGCGGTGGAGAGTCTAGAGCTTGCCGCGGCCGGCGGAACGAGCGGTGCGCAGGATGCCGGCGCGGCCGGAGCCCCGCCCGCGCCGATTGACGAAATCGCGGATTTGGCGCTTCCCGCGGAGCCCCGGCTCAAGGAACGCGCGGAACGGGAGCTGGCCTCGCTCCAGCACGACCTGCCGCTCACCACCACGGACCCGGTGCTTTCCTACATGAATTTCTTCGAGACGCCGCGCGGGCGGGCGATTGTGGCGCGCGGGCTGCGCCGGGCAGGGCGCTACCGGGAGATGATCGCGCGCGTGCTGCGGGAAGAGGGCGTGCCGCAGGACCTGATCTACGTGGCGCAGGCGGAAAGCGCGTTTGAGCCGCTGGCGTTTTCGCGCGCGCGGGCGCTGGGCATCTGGCAATTCGTGGCCGGGACCGGCACGAAATACAGCCTGGATCATACCTGGTGGGTGGACGAGCGGCGGGACCCGGAGAAATCCACGCGGGCGGCGGCGCGTTACCTGCGGGACCTCTACGGGATGTTCGGCGACTGGTACCTGGCCCTGGCCGCATACAACACAGGCGAGGGCAACGTGATGAAGGCGGTGGAGCGCACGGGCTACGCGGACTTCTGGGAACTGCACCGGCGCAACGCGCTGCCCAAGCAGACGCGGAATTACGTGCCGATCATCCTGGCGCTGGCCATGATCGCGAAGGATCCGGCGAAGCACGGCATCGTGGTGGAAGAAGATGAACCGCTGCGCTGCGACACGGTGAAGCCGGGGCACCCGCTCGATTTGCGGCTGGCGGCCGAGGCGATTGACGAGAACGTGGAACTGCTGAAGGCGCTCAACCCGCAACTGCTGCACATGGTGACGCCGGCCGATCCGGATTTTGAGCTGCGGCTGCCGGACGGAACCGGGGAGCAGTTTACGGACGAGATTGCCGCGGTCCCGCCGGAGAAATGGACGTCGTGGCGGCTGCATGGGGTGGAGACGGGGGATTCCCTTCCCGGGCTGGCGCACAAGTTCGGGGTGACGCCGGCGGCCATCATGCAGGCCAACCAGATGGAAGCCGGGGCGCAGCTTGAGAAGGGGCAGAAGCTGGTGATTCCGGCGAACCGTCCGGCAGCCACGGGGCTGGGGCAACTGGTGCGCTACCGGGTGCGGCGCGGGGATACGCTGGCACGGGTGGCCAGGCAGTTCGCTGTGACACCGGCGGAGATCGAGCGCTGGAACAGCCCGCAGGCGACCCATCTGGCGGCGGGAACGACGCTCAAGATCTATCCGGGTGGGCGGCCGAGCCCGACGCCAGCGGTGGTGCCGGGCAGCCAGAAGGCGCTGAAAACAGGGCAGTTGGCGAAAGGTGCGGGGATGGGGACAGGGACGGCCACGGGCGGCCCGGGGACCGCAGGGCAAGGGGCGGTGACGCACTCGGTAAAGGCCGGGGAGACGCTGTGGTCCATTGCCAAGGCCTACCAGACGTCGGTGGAGGCGCTGCGGGCGGCGAACCCCTTCCTGGCCGGACATGGGCTCCATGTGGGGGACCAGTTGAGGATTCTTGTCTCGCACTGAGAGGGCGGCGGTACCTGCCATATTTCTCACCTGAAGGCGAGTCCTCAGCTTGACAAAGGCGCGGAAGTCCGTTTATATCCGCCAAGGTTGCCGCTTAGGCTTCCACTAAGCATCCATCGACGGAGGCAGCAATGGCCGACATGCTTGAGCACGACAAAGAGTTCCCCTTCGAGGACGACGATAGCAGCATAGAAGGCGACGAGGCGGCCGAAGTCGAAGAACACGAGGAGTCTCTGGAAGAAGAGGAAGAGCCGGAGACGGAGACGGAAGCCGACGAGGCGGAAGAGCCGGAGCGTCCTGCTGCGGCGGTCGCGAAGCGGGAGTCGCGCGACAAGGCGAAACCCAAGGCGAAGTCCAAGGCGAAGTCCAAGGCGAAGTCCAAAGCGAAGTCCAAAGCAAAGTCCAAAGCGAAGCCTAAAGGGAAGTCCAAGGCAAAACCCAAGGCGCGCCCGAAGGCCAAGAAGAAATCCGCTGCGCGAGGCGCGAAGCGCAAGGCTGCCAAGAAATCGAAGAAGCGCCGTCGTTGATGGCGCTGGGCGGGAACTTCTGAGCCAGGAACTTCTGAGGCAGGGCCGTTCTGGAACGGCGCGTTCCGTTCCGCTGCGGGGTGAATCGGACCGGAGGTCTCTCCAAAAGAACGCGTTGGTGTTTCCCGGCGGAAGCGTCGCCGCTTTCCCGAGCCGGTAATCTCTTATGTCATTCCGGTTTCTTGCGCTTGCCGCCATCCACCTGGGGCACTAGCATACGGGCGTGCCCATAGCCCTCGAACACATCCGCCGCATGCGCGGCGGCGCGCAATCCCACCTGATGCGCTGCGACGATGGCGAATACTACGTG
>DATFZR010000082.1:0-2550 GCA_035314265.1 Candidatus Acidiferrales bacterium | reverse complement strand
AACTTGGCGCGGAACTGCGTGGGCTCAAGCAGTTCGAGCACGCGCTCTTTTGGCGTGGGGAACAACACATCGAAAGTCTCGATGTGAGCGTCGAATCCCCATTCCTTGAAGCGGGCTAGCATCCACTCGGCGTTGTCTTTGTCGTAGGGCGAACCGACATGGTGAGGGCGAGCGCTGAGGCGGCGATCGTTCTCGCGGATGTTGGCGGCTACGATGCCGTCCTGAAATTTCTTTTCCCAGTCACGCTCGGCCGTGGAGGTTTGCGCGGTGTAGCCGAGAAGCTGCGCGGGGGCGGCAGACGAGGCCGCTGTTTGGCCTGAGGAAGTCTGGGCCACTGTGAATTGCGTGAAGGTGAGAAGCAGAATGTAGCAGGTCAGCGAGCGGAACCGGGTCAAGATGTTCTCCTTGGTTCGGGAATGGACCGAGAATTCTAACACCCTGAGAGTGCGGAAAAATTTTTCTGGCAGTCGCGACGACCAGCTGGAATAGCTGCTGTCCTGAGCTCGCGTGAAGGCGAATGTTTTGCGAAAGCGAGCGTGGTAGAATACTTCGGTTGTGACCTCCTTTCCTTCCTCACTCGCTTGGGCCCATCCTCTGGTGGCGGAGTGGTTCGTGCAGCGGTTTGGCACGCCTACGGAGCCGCAGGAGCAGGGGTGGCCGCACATTTTGGCGGGACGGGCTACGCTGATTTCCGCGCCTACCGGGTCGGGCAAGACGCTGGCTGCGTTTCTTGCCTGCATTGATCGACTGGTGCGCAAGGCGTTGGCGGGGGATCTGGCTGACCGTACGGAAGTCCTCTATGTTTCGCCGTTGAAGGCTCTGGGCAACGACATTCAGAAAAACCTGGAAGTGCCGCTGGGGGAAATCCTGGCGATGGCCGGAGAGCGCGGGTTGCTCATGCCGGAGATTCGCACTGCGGTGCGAACTGGCGACACGCTGATGCATGAGCGGCGGGCCATGCTGAAACGGCCGCCGCATATTTTAGTGACCACACCGGAGTCGCTCTACATTTTGCTTACGGCGGATAAGAGCCGGGCAATTCTTCGCGATGTTGAGACGGTGATCGTGGATGAGATTCACGCGGTAGCCGACGACAAGCGTGGGGCGCATTTGACTTTGTCGCTGGAGCGACTGGAGGCGCTGACTCACAAGCCGCCGGTGCGGATTGGGCTTTCTGCTACGCAGAAGCCGATTGAGGAAGTTGCGCGCTTTCTGACGGGGAATCGAGGCTATGGGGAGGCGATCTCAACGGCTGAAGCCGGTTCCGATCATGCGGCTGATACGGCACGACTGAAGTCGTGCCCCTCCCGATCCGATCCTGCCGCCAGTTCCGTTTCACAACCTTCCGATCCCGTGATCGTGAATATCGGTCACAAGCGGACGCTTGATCTCGCGGTCGAGGTTCCGCCCATGCCTTTGGGGCCGGTGGCTTCGAACGAAATGTGGGACGAGGTTTACAACCGGCTGGTCGCGCTGGTGGAGCAGCATCGATCGACGCTGGTGTTTGTGAACACGCGGCGCATGGCGGAGCGCGTGGCGCACAATTTGGGCGAGCGCATTGGGGAAGAAAATGTGGCGGCGCATCACGGCAGTCTGTCGCGCAAGCTGCGGCTGGCGGCGGAGAAGAAGTTGAAGGAAGGGCAGGTGCGGGTTTTGGTGGCGACCGCGTCGCTCGAGTTGGGCATCGACGTTGGGACGGTGGATCTGGTGGTGCAGATCAATTCTCCGCGGGCGATTGCGGTGACCCTGCAGCGCGTGGGGCGGTCGGGACACTGGCGTGGGGCGGTGCCGAAGGGACGGCTCTTTTGCACCACGCGCGACGACCTGCTGGAGTGCGCGGCCTTGGTGCGGGCGATTCGCCATGGCGATCTGGACCGGCTGATGATTCCGGAATCGCCGCTGGATGTGCTGGCGCAGCAGATTGTGGCGGCTTGTGCTGCGGGAACAACGACGGCCGTGCCTCGATTGCCGGAGCGAGGCCAGGATGGCCTCGCTACAGCCGGCGAGGACGCCGGCGCTACTGGTTCGGCTGTTTCCTCCGCGGGAGTTGTCAGCGACGGATGGGACGAGGGCGAATTGTTTGCGCTGGTGCGGCGGGCGTACCCGTACCGTAATTTGGAGCGTGCCACTTTCGATTCGATTCTGGAAATGCTGTCTGAGGGCATTACGGCGCGGCGCGGGCGGTATGGCGCTTACCTGCACCGCGATCGAGTGAACGGCAAGCTGCGGGCGCGGCGCGGGGCGCGGCTGGCGGCGATCACCAGCGGGGGAGCGATTCCGGACAACTCGCTTTACGCCGTGGTGGCGGAACCCGACGGCATGGTGGTGGGAACGGTGGATGAAGACTTTGCCGTGGAGAGCAACCGCGGCGACATCATGCTGTTGGGGAACACCTCGTGGATGATTCGCCGGATCGAAACCAACGCGGGCCGCGTGCTGGTGCAGGATGCGCACGGCGCGCCGCCGAATGTGCCGTTCTGGCGGGGCGAAGCGCCGGCGCGGACCGAAGAACTTTCGGCTCACATTGGAACCTTGCGGGAGAAGATCAGC
>DATFZR010000081.1:0-3056 GCA_035314265.1 Candidatus Acidiferrales bacterium | reverse complement strand
CAATTGAGCGCCATGGTCAGGTCTCCTGAAGGCTGGCGGGGCGTACCGGCCTGCCTTCCATTGGCGTTGGATTGTACGTCAATTTGGCTCGTCATCACGGTGGCTCATGCGAGGCTGGCGGGCCTCTATCCGGCTTGAACTCTTTTCAAGAGGGCGCGGGTTACCAATCCCACCAGGCCGTCCTGCATAAAGTGAGTGATCATTCCGGGGCGAAGGCTGCTGCGTTTGACGGCCAGAATGCCGAAGAGGCCGCCATAGACGCCGATGATGATGATGTACTTCACGCCCTGGTATCCGTGGCACGCGCCGAAGATGACGGCCTGAAGCACTACGCCTGCGGCCGTGTTTCGCGTCATGCGGGTGAACTGCTTCTGCAAATAGCCGCGGAAGATCGTTTCTTCGCAAAAGCCGGCGGTGGCGGCGATCACAACCCACACCACGCTTTCCAGCGGACCCTCGGGAAGAAGGTTGAGCACGGCCGGGGGAGGAGTGGCACCCAGCGCGAGACGGATCAGGCCCAGGATCATGTCCGATCCGATGAGGAAGAGAGCGGCAATGCCGATGTCGCTCAAGATCGCGCCGCCGTCTGGCCAACTGCCGCCAACCAGGTCTCGAATGCCGTGGCCGCGCAGGCGCAGGCCCCAGGCGATGAGGCCCACGGTGAGCCATTCCCAGACGAAAACGACGGTGTAGTTGAGGAGTCGAGTGCGTTCGCCCACGTTCCCGACGGGAGAAGCTGCGCCTTTCCATGCGGAAAGGCCGGCAATCGAGAGCAGAAACGCGACGACGAGAACCGTGTGCCATACGGGGGCGATCAGGCCAGTCGCCGCGATGATGGGCGAGGCGGAGGAAGCGCCGGATGATGCAGACGGGTCTGTCTGTAGTTCTGGCTGCAGTTCTGTCTGCGATGCCGGGGGCGTTTCCATGGACTACTCCGCTTTGACTTCCTGGCTGGCGCGGATTTGCTGCCAGCGGCGCGGGCGCTTTTTGGAGTCGAGGATTTTCTTGCGCAGGCGGATGGTTTTCGGGGTGATTTCGACGTACTCGTCGTCGGCGATGAATTCGATGGCCTGCTCGAGGTTCAGATCGCGATGGGGCACGAGGCGGATGGCCTCGTCGGCCGAGGAGGCGCGCATGTTGGTCTGCTTCTTTTCCTTGGTGATGTTGACGTCCATGTCTGCTTCGCGGGCGTTTTCGCCGACGATCATGCCTTCGTAGACGTCCACGCCCGGGCCGATGAACATCTCGCCGCGCTCCTGCACGTTCCACAGGGCAAAGGCGGTGGAGGCGCCGGGGCGGTCGGCGACCAGGGCGCCGGTGGGGCGGAGAGCCATTTCGCCGCCGTAATCAATCCAGCCGTCGAAGATCGAATGGATGAGCGCGGTGCCACGCGTGTCGGTGAGAAGCTGGCTGCGCAGGCCGATCAGGCCTCGCGAAGGGATGCGGAATTCTAGGCGAACGCGGCCGGAGCCGTGGTTGACCATCTTGACCATTTCGCCGCGGCGCGTGCCCAGCCCTTCCATCAGGATGCCGATGAAGGTTTCGGGACAATCCACGACCAGCAGCTCTTGCGGCTCGAGTTTGCGTCCGCCGGCGTTACGCACGACGATTTCCGGCTTGCCGACGAGGAGTTCATAGCCTTCGCGGCGCATGGTTTCAATGAGGATGGCGAGCTGCAGTTCGCCGCGGCCGAGCACGCGGAAGGAATCGGTGGTTTCGCCGTCTTCCACGCGGATGGAGACGTTGGTGAGCAGTTCTTTGGTGAGGCGAGTGCGCAGGTCGCGCGAGGTGACCAACGTGCCTTCGCGGCCGCAGAGCGGACCGGTGTTGACGGTGAAGACCATGGCCAGCGTGGGCTCGTCCACCAGAAGCGGCTCGAGCGGCGCGGGATTTTCGAGTGAGGTGATGCTCTCGCCGATCTGGATGTCTTCCACGCCGGCGATGGCCACCATGTCGCCGCAGATGACGGCGTCGGCCTCGTCCCGCTCGAGGCCGCGGAAGGTAAAGAGCTTGGTGAGCTTCGCGGGGACGAGCGCGCCGGAGAGTTTGCTGATGGCCACGTCTGAGCCGCGACGCACGGTGCCGTTGAAGACGCGGCCGATGGCGATGCGGCCTAGAAAGTCGTTGTAGTCGAGATTGGTGACCTGCACTTGCAGGACGCCTTCCGGATCACCCACGGGGGAGGGAATCGAGGCCAGGATGGCTTCGAAGAGAGGCAGGAGGGTGCCTTTTCCCGCTGCGGGGCCTTCGGGCTCGCGGTGGGCCGCTCCTGCTTTGGCATTGCAATAGAGGACGGGGAAATCGAGCTGGTCTTCGGTGGCGTCGAGATCGATGAAGAGGCTGTAGATTTCGTCGAGCACGGCGGCGGCGCGCGCGTCGGAGCGGTCGATTTTGTTGAGGACGACGACGGGAGGCAGCTTTGCGGCTAGCGCTTTTTGGAGGACGTAGCGCGTTTGCGGCAGGGGTCCTTCGCTCGCGTCCACGAGCAGGAGAACGCCGTCCACCATGCGCAGGGCGCGTTCGACTTCGCCGCCGAAGTCGCTGTGGCCGGGGGTGTCCACGATGTTGATTTTGGTGTCGTGGAAAAAGAGAGCGGTGTTTTTGGCGAGGATGGTGATGCCGCGCTCGCGTTCGAGGTCGTTCGAGTCCATGACGCGGTCAACGAGGGTGGCGTTCTCGCGGAAGATGCCGCTCTGGCGGAGCATGGCGTCGACCAGGGTGGTTTTGCCGTGGTCGACGTGGGCGATGATGGCGATATTGCGCAGGTTTGGCATTTTGGGAAGGCCAGTGGCCAGTAGTCATGTGGTCAGTGGCGGTCAGTTGTCAGTGATCGGCCCGAAATATCGGGATTCGATGGGGACTCCAGAGTATAGCAGGTTGGTGGGTTGGGCGCGAATTGGGGTACCCCCCCCGCCTTATTTCGGGCGGGAGTTTGTAAACCGCTGAAAGCACGGGGGTTGTGGGTAGGCCTGAGATTGGGAGTGTGGAAACGATTGAAGGCAATGGACTTACGGGAGGGGGTTGGGGGCGATGCCACGAGACTGCTTGGCACGCGG
>DATFZR010000080.1:0-5586 GCA_035314265.1 Candidatus Acidiferrales bacterium | reverse complement strand
CTGGGCGAAGGTCTTCGGGTCCATGTGAGCGTCCATGTGGGCCTCCGTGGAGATGATAGCAGGGGGCAGGGAGGGGCAGTTGAAAGTCGAAGGTAAAAGGTCGAAGTTGGGGGGGACGCGGTGGCGGTGCTCATTCGACTTTTGGCTTTCAACTTTGAACGCTGTGCGGGGCGGGACGCTCGACGGAACGATAAGCCTCCATTAGACTGGACGGCGAAAGCCGCCACGCCATGCCCATCAACACAATCATCGTGGACGACGAGAAGCCTGCGCGTGAGGAACTCGCCTACCTGCTGAAGGGCTTTCCTGAAATCCAGCTCATGGCCCAGGGACGCAACGGGCTGGAAGGCGTCGCGTTGATCAAAGAGCATTCGCCGGACCTGGTTTTCCTGGACGTGCAGATGCCGGGGCTCGACGGCTTTGGCGTGCTGAAGAAGTTGATGGACCGCAAGCTGCGCATGCCCCAGGTGGTGTTTGCCACGGCCTACGACAATTACGCGGTGCAGGCCTTTGAAGTGAACGCCGTGGACTACGTTCTGAAGCCCTTTGACAAAGCGCGCCTCGCCCGGGCCATCGCGCGCGCGAAGAAGCAACTGGACGCGCAGGCTTCGCCCGTGGAGCGGCTGGAATCGCTGCTCTCGCAGATCGGGACGCCGGGAGTGGCGGCGCAGCAGGCCGCGGCAGCGGTGCGCCCGCCCACCAAGCTGCTGCTGAAAGCACAGCAGCGCATGCTGCTGGTGGATTCCGCGGACGTGGTCTACGCGACGATTGAAGACGGCACGATTACGCTGGCCACGCGCGAGATCGAGGGCGCGTCGAACTACCGCACCATCGAGGAACTGCACACGCAGCTTGACCCGGAAAGCTTTTGGCGCGTACACCGGTCTTACCTGGTGAACATCCATCACATCAAGGAACTGGTGCCGTGGTTCAAGTCCAGTTACATCCTGCGGATGAACGATAAGAAGCAGAGCGAAGTGCCCGTAAGCCGCAATCAGACGCGACGGCTGCGGGAGTTGCTGAAGCTGTAGCCATGCGGTCTTGGACCGCTCCCTGACTGGCTGCTCTACTACCCCATTCGCTTTGCCTGGAAGAGGATGAAGGAATCCAAGGCGAAGCAATCCCTCTCACCGTCCACTTCCTGATCCTTGGCAACTTGCGGCGCGGGACGCATGCGTTACGGTTCGTGTTACCATTTTTGCGCGCGCCCGCGATGGATTTCTCCCTAACCGACGACCAGCGCCTTCTGAAAGACACGATTCGCCAATTCATGGAGGCGGAGCTGCACCCGCACCTGCGGCAGTACGAGAAGGAAGAGAAATTTCCGGCGGAGCAGGTGCGCCGCCTGGGCGAACTGGGCTGTTGCGGCATGATGGTGCCGGAGGAGTGGGGCGGCGCCGCGGCAGACACGCTTACCTACGCGCTGATGCTCGAGGAGGTTGCGCGCGTGTGCGCGTCCACCGCCGTCACGCTCAGCGTGACGAATTCCGTGGTGGCCGCGCCTATCGCCCGCCACGGAACCACGGAGCAGAAGCAGCGGCTCCTGGTGAAACTCGCGCACGGGGAATGGCTGGGCGCGTTTTGTCTTACGGAGCCGCAGGCGGGTTCTGATTCCGCTGCCATTGCCACGCGCGCCGTGGCCGTGGATGGAGGCGCATCTTACCGGCTTACTGGAACGAAGAGCTGGGTGACGAACGGCGGCGTGGCGTCGGTGTACCTGGTGTTTGCAAAAACGGATCCGGGGACGAGCGCGCGTGGTGTGACTGCGTTCCTTCTGACGCCGGACCTGCCCGGCTTCCGCGTGGCGCGCTTTGAGGATAAGATGGGATTGAAGATTTCCAAGACCGCGGAAATTCGTCTGGATGAATGCGAAGTCCCCGCGGCAAACCGTTTGGGCGAAGAGGGCCAGGGATTGAAAATCGCCCTGGAAGCCCTGGACGGCGGCCGCGTGGGCATTGCTGCGCAAGCCCTGGGTGTCGCCCAGGGCGCTTTCGAGGCGTCTGTGCGCTATGCGAAGGAACGGCGCGCGTTTGGGAAGCCGCTGGGCGAGTTCCAGGCCATCCAGTGGATGCTGGCGGACATGCAAACGGAAATTGAGGCTGCGCGCATGCTGACGTACCACGCGGCCTGGCAGCAGGACCAGGGACGCGCGCGCGGCCTTTCTCTCCAGGAAGCGCGCACGGGGCCGCACGCCTCGCGCGCCAAACTGTATGCCAGCGAAATGGCGAATCGCGTGGTCTACAAGGCCGTGCAGATTCACGGCAGCATGGGCTATTCGCGCGAAATGGATGTGGAACGCATGTACCGCGACGCGCGCGTGCTGACCATTTACGAGGGAACCAGCGAAGTGCAGCGAACCGTGATTGCACGCGATCTGCTTACCGGCTCCGGCGCCCGCGAAATCGCGGGAGGAAAGCCGTGAGCCCCGCCGCGCCCGATAGCGTCGCCGCCGCGCGGCGCAAGCGCGTATTGAGCGGCATGCGGCCGACGGGCCGCCTGCACATCGGCCATTATTTCGGCGCGCTGAAGAACTGGATCGATATGCAGGAGAAGTACGAGTGCTTCTACTTCGTGGCGGACTGGCACGCGCTGACTTCGGACTATGCGGACTCCTCGCTGATCGCGCAAAACACCATCGAGATCGGAATCGACTGGCTGGCCGCGGGGCTCGATCCCGCGAAATCCACGTTCTTCGTGCAGTCGCAGGTTCCGGAACACGCGGAGCTGCACCTGCTGCTCTCCATGGTCACGCCGCTCGGCTGGCTCGAGCGAGTGCCCACGTACAAAGAGCAGCTCGACAACATGAAGGACAAGAACCTGCACACGTATGGTTTTCTGGGCTATCCCGTGCTGCAGTCCGCGGACATTGTGATGTATGACGCAGACGTGGTGCCCGTGGGTGAAGACCAGGTGGCGCACGTGGAGCTGACCCGCGAGATTGTGCGCCGCTTCAATTACTTCTACGGCGGGAAGCTCCAGCCCGGGCTTCCCCAAAGCGACCAGTGGAAGGCGGCGGAAATCGTGATTCCCAAACTGCCGCCCGGTTACTTTGAGGGTGGAGTGAAAGGCGACTTCAGCAATCTGCTCTCCGATGCGCGCAGCGAACGCGGCCTGGAAGACTACCTTCGCGTGCTGCGCAACAACCCGAAGTACTTCACGAACCCCGATATCCTGCGCGAGCCGGACGCCATGCTTACGACAACCCCGCGTATTCCGGGAACCGACGGCCGCAAGATGTCCAAGAGCTACGGGAACGCCATCGCGTTCAGCGAGGAAGATGGCGCGATACGGTCCAAGACTCGCGTGATGGTGACCGATCCCGCGCGGAAGCGGCGCACGGACCCCGGCGATCCCGAGAAGTGCCCCGTCTACGACTGGCACAAACTTTTCTCGCCCAAGGAAACGCTCGACTGGTCGGCGCAGGGCTGCCGGACGGCAGGTATCGGGTGCATCGAGTGCAAGGAAGCCATGGCCGAGAACCTGATCCGCTGGATCGAGCCCGTCCGCGCCCGCCGCAAGGAATATGAGGCACATCCCGAGCGTGTTCAGGCCATCCTGAATGCGGGCTCCCTCGAAGCTCGCAAGACGGCGACGAAGACAATCGAGCGGGTACGCGCGTCGGTGTTCGGCGCCGCTTCATCGGGCAGCGGAGCGGTGAACTGAAATGCGAGCAGCGCCACGCATACAACAGCGTCGGCCCGGCGGGCGGGAATAAGATGCCGGCTCCGGAACCCATCAGCTTCCTCGTGCACCTCGAGAAATACGAGGGGCCGCTCGATTTATTGCTGGACCTGATCCGCAAGCAGGAAATCAATATCCACGACATCCCGGTGGCAAGAATCACCCGGCAATATCTCGAAGCGCTGCACCGCATGGAAGAACTCGATATCAATGTCTCCGGCGACTTCCTGTACATGGCGGCCACGCTGATCTACATCAAGTCCAAAATGCTGCTTCCCGTGGACCCCGACGCGCCACCCGAAGAGCAGGACCCGCGGCAGGATCTGGTGCACCAACTGATCGAGCACGAAAAGTTCAAGAACGCGGCCCAGATGCTCCTGGAACGCCAGCAGCTCGAAGCGCACGTTTTCTCGAAGCCCGACCTTTCGCTCTATGAGGGAGACACGGTCGAAGGCGAACTGGTGGTCTCGTTGGTGGACCTGGTGAAGGTCTTCCAGCAAATCCTGGAGCGCAAGCGCCAGGAAACGAAGATCGAGCTGCAGCACGACCGCTTTACCGTAGCGCAGATGATCGAACTGATGCGCAAGCGCATGGCCACGGAGGAGGAAGGCATCTCCCTCGCCAACTTTTTTGAGGATTGCCCTTCGCGCCATGCCATGATTGTGGCCTTCATTGCCGTGCTGGAAATGGTGAGGCTGCAGGCCGTGGTGCTGACCCAGAAGTCGCTGTTCGCGGAAATCGTCCTGCGCAAGACGAGCCACTTTGAAACCGCACTGGCCGCACACCTTTCGGGTGCGGAAGCGGGAACGGAGATTGACAGCCAGTATGCCTGAAGAGTTCCAGCCGGGCTCTGCCCCGGAGCCAGTTCCACAGCCCGATCCAGAGGGCGACGGCGCCCGTGCGGCGGCGACGCCGGAGCACGCGCACGCGGAGGAATCCGCAGGCGCCTTCGAGCTGCCCGGTGAAGCGGCCGCGACGCCGGCCGAGCCGGGCCTCGAGCTGTGCGCCGCGATCGAAGCGATCATTTATTCCGCGGAAGAGCCTGTGACGGTTGCCCAGCTCGCGACCGCCGTGCATGGCGAGAAGGATGCTGTGCGCCGCGCACTGCGCGCACTGACGGCTCACTACGAGCCCGACGAGCGCGGCATCGGCATCCGCGAAGTGGCCGGTGGCTACAAGTTCTATACGAAGCCCGAGCATCATGAGGCCGTGCGGCGATTCATCAAGAGCCTGCAACCGCCGTTGCGGCTCTCCATGCCCGCCCTGGAAACGCTTGCGGTGATCGCATACAAGCAGCCCTGTACGCTGCCCGAGATTCAGGACATTCGCGGCGTGCAGGCCTCTGGAGTGATCAAGACGCTTCTGGAGCGCGGCATGGTTACCACGGCGGGACGCAAAGAGGCGCTGGGCCGCCCGATTCTCTATCGCACGACGAAAGACTTTTTGATGCGCTTCGGCCTGGCCGGGGTGGAGGATCTCCCCAGCTTGAAGGAATTCGAAGCACTGGCTCGCGCCGCGCTGGGCGAGGACGGCATTGTCCCCGAGGAAGAGGCGCAGGCAGCGTCAGAGTCCGTGGAAATGTCCGGCCCAGAGCCTGCGGTGGAAGTTCCTGATGAGCAGGCGGAGAAGCGCAGTTCGCATCACGGCCCCGTAATCGGCGACGGCCTGGGCCCGGAGTAGACGGGCCTTTCCGGCCATCGAACCCACTATGGAAGAGCGACTTCAAAAAATAATCGCGCGCGCGGGAATCGCTTCGCGCCGCCACGCCGAGGAGCTGATCCGCGCGGGTGCGGTAACCGTAAACGGCCGCGTGATTACGGAGCTGGGCACGAAGGCGGATGCGGAGAAAGATCACATCACCGTGGGGCCGCGCGTGGTGCGCGCTCAGGAGCAGGCGCCGCCGCT
>DATFZR010000079.1:0-3005 GCA_035314265.1 Candidatus Acidiferrales bacterium | reverse complement strand
ACACCCGAAAAGACGCCGGCTGGAAGCCGGCGGTACAACATAACGGCTCAGCTGGCCTTGAAGACGAAGTCTACTTTCTTCGATTCCTTGGCGCCTACGGTTATCTTCTGCTCCGTGGTGCCGTACTTTTCCTGCCAGGCGGCGATGGTGTAGTCGCCCGGGGGAAGGCCCGTCAGTTCGAACGTGCCGTCGGCTGAGGTGACCTTGAAGAACGTATTCTTCAGCACGGCGATGTAGGACTTCATCCAGCTATGCACGTTGCACTTCACGGGGATGGCGATTTCCTCGCGCGCGAAGGAATCCGTGATCTTGTCTGCACCGGGGCCCTGGGACTTGTTCCAATCGCGATTGTTGGCCGGCGTGGGGTGGATGTTGTGGGTGGTCTGGTCGCTGTTCACGATGCTGATGGGCTGGTTGACCATGACGGCGATCACGTGGGGCTTGTACTGGCAGCCGGTCTGGTTCAGTTCGATCGTCTCAGTGGGCGTGGGGAACGAACGGTTCTCCAGGCCCGCCTTCACGTAGACGATCACGTTGGCCAGCGCTCCATCCTTGCCCTCGACGACTTCTTCGGCGACGAGCGGGGCGGCGGAATGCATCTTGGCGCAGTAGGGATCGGAATCGGTCTTCAGCCTGGCTTCTTTGGGTGGCGCGCCATCGAGTTTGACGGTGCCGGTAATCGTGGCGACGGTAGCCGGGTCCACGGGCGCGGCCGCCGGAGCCGACGCGGCGGGAGGCGGGGTCTCTTCTTTCTTGCTGCACGCTGCCAGTGCAATCACGGCCGCGAAAACGAATACCATACTGCGGGAACGAATGATCATGCCGTTTTCTCCTCCCCAATGGTTGGGGTGTGTTTTCTGCCGGAACAGTGTAGAACAACCAGCCGCGCAGAGCCAATTGCAGCGGTGCGCGACGAAATCCACTTCCCCGCCTTGGGGGGTTAACCCCCCGGGCAGGCGTCATTGCCCTGCGGGCTTGCCCGGGGCGGCGGGCGTACGGCCCACGAGCTGGCGCTGCTCCTCCGCGGTCAATTGGAAGAGATAGCGGACCAGCAGGTCGGCCTGGTCTTTGTTATAGCCGTGGAACGACTCCGGGAGCGGCCCATTGAACACCCAGTGGTCGCCCTCCTGCCGGAAGAGTCCCGAGGGCATGGCGGTGCCTGGAGCGATCCGCGAGGGATCGAGAATCCAGCGGAAGGTCCAGGCGGGCTTCAGCCTGTCGGGCGCGAGCAGGAAATTGGGGGCCGTGGCGATGGCGTCGTGCGCCGGCACGCCCGTGGCATGGCACTTGAGGCAGGGCGCGGCCGGATGCGTGAAGAGCTGGCGCGCCATCTGCTTTTCCTGTTCGGTGAGCGGCTCGAGCTTGGGCGGCATATAGGGCAAGGATTGCGAGGCCATGGCGGAGAAGAAGCGCACCAGCTTCTGCACTTCCCCATCGGAAAAACTGAACGTGGGCATGCGCACGGCGAGATAGCTGCGCACGCCGTCGCGATCCGTATTCACGGGATCGAGCGCGGGATTTTCGAGGAAATGCTCCAGCCAGCGGGGATTCACGCGCGCGCCTTCGCCAATCAGTTGCGGCGGCAGCTTGTCTTTTTGGTCGCCCTTGTATTGCGCGAGAGTGCTGAGGACGCTCTCCTGGCCGACGCGCACTACGTGGCAGCCCATGCAGTTGTACTTGGAAACGACCCACCAGCCTTCCTGGATGTCGTGGCGGGTGTCGCCGGGATTGTAGACGTAGTTCTCAGGCAGGGTGAGGTCCACACTGCCGAGCAGGAAGGTGACGAGCGCGGTGCGGTCCGCGTCTGTAAGCGAGGGCTGGGGCATCTTCAACTGCGGATCCATGCGGCCGTGGTCGAAGACATTCGTCTCGTACAGCTTTTCGTCGAAGAAGCCCTTCTGGTCGTACCAGGAGCCTCGCGGAGACTTTTTGCCATCGGGAAGAATGCCGGCCTGGGCATCCTCGGTGAGCAGGGCGAAATCGAGACGCTCGATGGGCTTGGAGCCTTCGGTGGTGAGCTCGGTGCCGATGCGCGATTCCTCTTCGAGGCCGGAAAGCTCGTGGCAGCCGGCGCAGCCGTAGTTCTTGACGAGCGCGAGGCCCTTGTCCTTCAGCTTGGGATCATCCATGAAGGGCGCGGCGGGATAGCTGGCGTCCGCGTGCTTCTGGGTCATCAGGTAGCTGGCGATATCGCGCGACTCTTCCACGGAGAGGCGCAGGCTCGGCATGACCGTGGGGAGCTGCACCTGCAGTTCGTGCTTGCCGTCGGGCGAGCGCGAATGGTCGAAGTCGAATACGAAAGGCTTGTTGAACTTCGCGTAGTCTTCGGGGCCCAGATCCTGCCGCGTGACCGGGTCGTAGGGGCGGGTGCGCTGGCGGGGATTGTGAATCCAGCGGACGAGGTAGTCGTAGTTTTCTTTTTCGCCCACGCGGGAGAGGTTGGCGGCGAATGTTCCGCCGATGATCTTGTCGCCTTCTCCGATGGAGTGGCAGGCGAGGCATCCGCGGGTTTCGAGAGCGGTTTTGCCCTTGGCCGGATCGCCGGGATTCTGATGCTCGGGCTGCGGGCCGGTAAGCGAGTTCTGCCAGACGAACGCGGCAATGGCTTCCGCCTCGCCGGGCTTGAAGCGGAACTGCGGCATCTTGGTGGTGGGCCGGAAGGTATGCGTGTTGGCCAGCCAGTGGGGGATCCACTCTTTGCGCAGCTTCATGCGCGCTTCTTTGAGGGAAGGGCCGAGCTTCTTGACCTCGCGCATGAGGTTGCTGGAGACGCGCTGGTCCTGTTCGATCTGGGCGTCAATGTTGCTGGTGGTGACGCGCATGTCGTTGGCTTGCGCGTAGAGCTTTTGCGCCGTTGTGTTGTCTGAGGCCTGATCGGCTTCGTGGATCACGCGAGGCACGTCGAGCTCGAGTTCGTGCTTCTGCTGCTCGAGCGAGCGGATGGACTGGCGCGAAGCGAGCAACAGCTCATCCTGGTTGTCGAACCCTTCGTATTTGTGGCAGCC
>DATFZR010000078.1:0-2350 GCA_035314265.1 Candidatus Acidiferrales bacterium | reverse complement strand
GAAGAGTGCGCTTTGTTGATGGCAATCGTCGCCGAGCCGAGCTTCGCGCCATCCATGCGGGCGAAGGCCAGCAGGTGGCCGCCATCGTCCACAATGGCGATGTTCATGGGTATGCCCATTTGCTTCGCGCGCTTCTCGGCGGCGTCCAGCGTGGCGCGAGCGCCTTCGAGCGTCAATCGGTATGCATCCTGCAACATGGCCATAGAGGTGTCCTCCGGTGAATGGTCCTGCAAAGTGTGTCTGCTGCTTCGCCCGGGCGGCCCGAAGGCCGTTGCCCGCCTAGCCCAGCACCTCCGGATTCAGGATGTTCGGCGGGCGCCGTCCGGCAAAGAATGCCACCACGTTTTCTGCGGCCATCACTGCCATTTTCGTGCGCGTCTCAAGGGAGGCGCTGGCGATGTGCGGGGTGAGTACCGTGTTTTTCAGCGAGACGAGGCCCGCGTGGATTTTGGGCTCCTGCTCGTGCACGTCGAGGCCCGCGCCGGCAATGGTTCCCGCCTTCAGCGCCTCGTAGAGCGCCTCGTTGTCCACCACCGGACCGCGCGCGGTGTTGATCAGGTACGCCGTGCGCTTCATTTGCTTCAGCCTGGCGGCGGAAATCAGGTGGTGCGTCCCCGCCATGAACGGCACGTGCACGGTCACGAAGTCGGACTCGGCAAACAGCGCGTCCATATCCACGAAGCGCGCTCCCAGTTCAGCTTCAGCGGATTCCGGGGCGCGAATCGCGTCCGTGTAAATCACCTTCATGCCGAACCCGCGCGAGCGCCGGGCCACGGCCTTGCCAATGCGGCCGAAGCCGATCACGCCGAGCGTTTTCCCCCACACGTCGCCCCCGCAGAGCTCGTCCAGATTCCACCCGGCCCATTTTCCGCTCCGAGCCAGATCCTCGCCTTCGCCCACACGCCGCGCTACGGTCATCAGCAGGGTCCAGGCAAAATCCGCGGTGGTCTCGTCGAGCACGCCCGGAGTGTTGCTCACGGCCACTTTGCGCGCCGTGCAGTCCGGCACGGTGATGTTGTCGTAGCCCACGGCCACGTTGGCGGCAATCTTGAGCTTTGGCGCGGTGGCCAGCATCTCTTTGTCGATTTTCTCCGTGAGCAGGCACACCACCCCGTCCTTCGGCGCCACCTGCTTCAGGAATTCGGCCCGCGACGGGCGGTCCGGCCGCGACCAGTATTCCACGTCGCAATGCGCGTCGAGCGCCGCGCGCGCCTCCGGAAACAGCGGATGCGTGGAGAGGATATTAGGACGGCTCATGAGTCTCCTTCAGGACACCCGCTCGATGCGCCGGCAGTCGCGCGACGCACAGCAGCAGGACGTGCGCCAAAGTACACACCCCCGCGCACGGTGTCAAACGTGGAAGGCGCCACTGGCGCCCTGCGCTCCGCACGAGCATTTGATGTGGCAGCTCCGAAGTCCGCTCCTGCCAAATGAGGCCGGCAATCCACAGCGACTGCCTGTACGACTCCTACCGGCTGACGGCTACGTATCTGGCCTTCCTGGACCAAGCGCTGGAATAAACGCGGGTGAAGGCTCTCCAAATGTTGTCGGGACGCAAGCAAGGCGCGGTCTCTCCTGCGCTGTAATTTGAGCCTGCCGGAACGGCTGAGACGCTCGCTTCCCGGTGACGGGTTGCGCCTTTCCGGAGGTTGTGTCCCGAGGACTGATTCCCTGGCGTCGGGAACGGGACTAGCGCTACAGTTGCCACCCCAGATTTGGGGAGCCATGCGGGGCTGGTCGGAGGAGCCCCGCATGGCCTTGGGGGGCATACAACAACTCCCGTGTTGCGTGTCCCGTTCCTCTCGGAAGGGGACGCGCTACACGAGAGAACTCGAGACCGTCAGTCCTTCGACGGCGCTACCGGACCACCGCGAGGCCCGAAGGCCTGCGGCGCCGGGCGATCCTTTACCGCAAAGTTTGCCGGCACGGCGAAGAGCGATGCGGCCGGTTCGGTGCGGGAAATACCGGTCAGACGCACGGTGGAATCTCCCATCCAGGGATCGCTGCGCTTGATCAGCACCACGGTCTGGAGATCCTGGGAGAACCAGCGCTCGGTAACGATCTGGATAGGCTTGTCGTTGCCCACGGTGCCGGCAGCAAGCGTCTTGGTAATGCGCGTGCCCTCGGCGACCACACCCTCGATGGTCTGCGTGCCGAGGGATTCGCGAGTCACCTGGGCGTTTTGGCGCGGCTCGGTGAGGTTACGCTTGGCGGAGTTGCCCTCGCGCGCGAACGGCATACGATCGACCGTGTTCGTGTCTGCGTGCACGACGTAGTGAAATCCAGCCACGGGATCGCTGATGAACACGGCACGTGGCGCCTGCGCGGAGCCGGTGAGCGAGCCGAGCGC
>DATFZR010000077.1:0-2470 GCA_035314265.1 Candidatus Acidiferrales bacterium | reverse complement strand
AAGGTCGAGCAGCATCCCGCCTACGACGCCTTCTGGCAGGGCCAGGCCCTCGACAAAATCATGGCCACTCTTCCGCTCTCCGTTCCCACCATGTGGCTCCAGGGTCTCTGGGATCAGGAGGACATGTACGGCGCCATCCACGCCTATGAAGCCGTCGAGCCCAAAGACGCGAACAACGACAAGAACTTCCTCGTCATGGGCCCGTGGCGCCATAGCGGCGTGAACTACGACGGATTCTCCCTCGGCCCTCTCCTTTGGGACGGCAACACCGCGCTCCAGTTCCGCCGCGATGTGCTCGTGCCCTTCTTCAACCAGTACCTGCTCGACGGCGCCCCGAAGGCCGCCACGCCGCCCGTATTCATCTACAACACCGGCGAGAATCACTGGGACCGCTTCAAGGCCTGGCCGCTCAGTTGTCCCGAAGGCTGCCCCGCCAAGCCGCGCCCGCTCTATCTCTCCGCGGGCGGAGGCCTCTCCTTCACCGCCCCCGCCGCCGCCGCGCCGCAGTTCGATGAGTACGTCTCCGATCCCGCAAAGCCCGTGCCCTATCGCGCCCGCCCCGTCGTGAATGCCGATGGCGACGCCTGGCGACGCTGGCTCGTGGACGACCAGCGCTTCGTCGACGGCCGCCCCGACGTCCTCACCTACGTCACCGAGCCCCTCACCGCTCCTGTGCGCGTCAGTGGCGCGCCCGAAGCAAATCTCTACGCCTCCACCACCGGAACCGACGCCGATTGGGTGGTCAAGCTGATTGACGTTTTCCCCAGCACTGTTCCCGGCCAGCCCGTCCTGGGAGGCTACGAACTCTCCATCTCCCTCGACATCTTCCGCGGACGCTACCGCACCAGCTTCGAGCATCCCGCAGCGCTCGCGCCCAGCCAGCCGCTGCTCTTTCGTTTCCGCCTCCCCACCGTCAACCACGTCTTCCTCCCCGGCCACCGCATCATGGTCCAGGTGCAATCCAGCCTCTTCCCGCTCTACGACCGCAACCCGCAGACATTCGTGCCCAACATCTTCAACGCCAAGCCCGCCGACTACCAGAAGGCCACCGAGCGCATCTGGCACACGCCCGAAAACGCAAGCAACATCAGCCTGCCCGTCGTGCCGTAGGCCCTGCTCTCTAGGGGGGCGCGGGGGCGCGGCTTTAGCCGCAACACCCATTGCTATTCCCTTTCCGTTAAGAGCCGGATATATTCTCCTCGCGAAGCAACTCCTTCCCATGCCACAAAACCGCCAAACGCGAGAACTCGAAAGCCATCCTCCTCCGATCCGCGACAATCCGCGTAAATCCGCGGCGACCTCTCCTTCCCCCGGTGTAGAAAAAGAAAGGTGTCACCGATGAACGCAGGCGTCCGCCTGTTGCACGCCGGCCTTACAGAAAAGGTCCTCGGCGTCTTCTACGACGTCTACAACGAGCTGGGCCACGGCTTTCTCGAATCGGTCTATGAAGAGGCCATGAGCATCGCTCTCCGGCAGGCAGGACTCCGCGTGGACCGCCAGCTTCCCCTTAAAGACATGTTCCGGGATTTCCTGGTCGGTGATTTTCGCGCCGACGTGGTCGTTGACCGGGCCGTGCTGCTCGAGCTGAAAGCGGCTACAGGTCTCGACCCCGCCCATGAAGCGCAGTTGCTGAACTACCTGCGAGCCACCGAAATCGAGGTGGGACTGCTCCTGAACTTCGGCCCAAAGCCGCAATTCAAGCGCATGGTGTTCGAGAACTCAAAGAAAGGAAGCCGCGGATCAACGCGGATTAACGCCGATCGGAAATGAATCCCTGGGGAACAGCACCATATGCGTGAATGTCCTGGCCTCTAGCAATCTCCTTCCGGAAATCCGCGCCAATCCGCGTTAATCCGCGGCCAATTCCGAGATATGAATCTAGGCTGCGGCGCTACATCGGCCCCGAGTCTTGTTCTCTGCAAGCGCCCGTCATATCATTCTCTGACCCAGCAAGTCCCCGGGAGGACGCCCTCATGAGCTACGAACCTGGCCAAAAAGTAGGCGACTACGAGATCGTGGAAGTTCTCGGCGCCGTAGGCATGGGCGAGGTCTACAAGGTCCGGAACGTCATCTCCGACCGCGTGGAGGCCATGAAAGTCCTGCTGCCGGACCTGGCCAGCCAGCAGGAATTGGCCGGACGCTTCCTCCGCGAAATCAAAGTCTTGGGCGGCCTGGACCACCCCAACATCGCCCTGCTCCGCACCGCCCAGCACGTGGGCAATCAGCTCATCATGGTGATGGAGCTGGTGGAGGGCACCACGCTGGCGCATCGCCTGGCCGCCGGCGCTTTTCCCGAGCGCGAGGCCGTGGACTTCATCATTCAGATTCTTTCCGCGCTCAGTTACGCGCACGGCCGCGGCATCGTCCACCGCGACATCAAGCCCGCCAACATGATGCTCACCAAGGCCGGCGTGGTGAAGCTGATGGACTTCGGCATCGCCCGCGCCGCCGGCGAGAACAAGCTCACGCA
>DATFZR010000076.1:0-2287 GCA_035314265.1 Candidatus Acidiferrales bacterium | reverse complement strand
GGCCCGAACGGCGCGGGAAAATCCACCACGGTGGGGATTCTCACCACGCGCGTGCGTCCGACGGCGGGACGCGCGTGGGTGGGCGAGCACGACTCGTGGATCGAGCCCGTGGTGGTGAAGCGCCTGTTCGGCGTGGTGCCGCAGCGGCCAAACCTGGATTTCGCGCTGACCGCGCGCGAAATCCTCACCTTCCACGGCGCCTATTTCGGCCTGCCGGCGCGCGATTCGCAAAAGCGCGCGGGCGAGTTGCTCGACCGCTTTCAACTGGCCGAGCGCGCGGACCAGATGGTACGCGGATTTTCCGGCGGGATGATGCAGCGGCTCTCGATCGCCCGCGCGCTGATGCACGATCCGGTAGTGCTCTTTCTGGATGAGCCCACGGTGGGCCTCGACCCGCAGACGCGCCTGGTGGTGTGGGAGCTGATCCGCGAATACAACGCGCGCGGCAAAACCATCCTGCTCACCACGCATAACATGGAAGAAGCCGACGCGCTGTGCCAGCGCATCGCCATCGTGGACCACGGAAAAATGATCGCCTGCGACTCCCCGGCGGCGCTCAAGGCCTCCGTGCCCGGCGGGTGGCGCATACGCCTGCGCTACAGCCCGAACACTCCGGAGGTAGCGGAGAAGCTGCGCGCGCTCGAAGGCGTGCGGGATCTGCGGCCTCAGTCCGACGGTGCTGTGGACGTTTACGCGGACCGCGGCGGCTCGCTGATCCCGGCGGTGGTCAGCGCGGCAGCGAATGCCGGCGCGGAAATTCACGACGTGCATCTCTCCGAGCCCAGCCTGGAAAACCTCTTTCTGCTGCATACCGGCCGAGGTCTGCGAGAATGAGGCCTGCGGGAGCGGGGTTGCCTGAATGAACTGGAAAACATTTGCCGCGCTGCTGGCCCGCGATGCGCACGTGGCGCGGCGCAACATCCTGCCCGTGCTGATTCAGAACCTGATCCAGCCGATGATGTTCGTGTTCGTGTTCGGCCGGATTATGACGGGCAGCGGCCTGCTGCCCCAGTCGTATAAGAGCATGCTGCTGCCCGGAATCATGGCCATCACCATGGTGATTTCCGGCGCGCAGGGCGTGGCCATGCCGCTGATCGCGGAATTCCAGTTCACCAAGGAAATTGAAGACCGCCTGCTGAGCCCCATCCACATCTCGTGGATCGCCGTGGAGAAAATCGCGGCGGGCATGCTGCAGGCGCTGATGGCCGGGCTGGTGGTGCTGCCGTCCGGCTGGCTGCTGCTGGGGAATGGTCTGGACCTGAGCGGCGCGCGGCCACTGCTGTTTGTGCTGATTTTCCTGATGGTGGCGCTGTTCTCTTCCGCCGCCGGCCTGGTGCTGGGCTGCATGATCGGCCAGACCCAGATCGGCATGATGTTCACGCTCGTGCTCGGCCCGATGATTTTCTTCGGCTGCGCGTACTACCCGTGGAGCACGCTGGAGCGCTTCCCCATCCTCCAGAAGGCGGTGCTGATCAATCCGCTGGTGTATGCGAGCGAAGGATTCCGCGCAGCCCTGGTGCCGCAGATTCCGCACATGGCGCTGCCGGCAGTGTTGGCAGCGCTCGTGGCGTTTGACGCGGGCCTGGTGTGGCTGGGCATCCGCCAGTTCGACCGCAAAGCAATCAGCTAGTGGCGGTGGCTAGTGGCGAGTGGCTAGTTTGGCGGGAACGGACGGCACAGCCCTCCGCCGATGCACTCAGGGCGCCGGGGGCGGAGGAGGAGCGGTGTCTAGAGTGGGTTGTGACCCCGGCGCACAGGGTCTAGAAACGGCGATCGTTTCGGGCTAGGGGGTAGAGGCTGGAAGGGCGGTGGCGAGGGGCTAGTGGCGAGTGGCCAGACTAGACCGAGAGGCTGAGGGGAGGGAAAAACGAGTTGTGGAGCCCGTTTTCTGAGGCGGCTTTGGATTTGGAGGCGGAGAGGAGGAGGGACGCCGGCTGGAAGCCGGCGGTACAAAATGATGGGGCGGCGTCGCTGTTGGTTGTTGGCTGCGGCGGAATCGCGCTGGTACCTCGGAGGGGCCCCGGAGGGCGGGCCGCATCACGGAGGATTCCTAGTCGAGTTAGATCGTGGGGCTGGGGATCTTGGCCATTTCAAGAAAGCGGCAGAAAGCGTTGGCCAACTGCATCTGACGAGGGCTACGGCATTCGGGCTCGAAGAGACGCGGGCTGGCGACCACGATGACGGCAGACATACCACGCGAGGTGGCGACGTTGAAGCGGTTGAGGCTGTATAGAAACTCCATGCCGTGGGGCGCGTCTGCCGGCGAGGACGTGGCCAGCGAACAGAT
>DATFZR010000075.1:0-2924 GCA_035314265.1 Candidatus Acidiferrales bacterium | reverse complement strand
GAGAAGGTCTCCACACGGAGCACCCGGAGTATCGGAGGGCACGGAGGAGGAAGGAACGGCAGGCCGTTCCAGGCAGGATTGGCAACGACAAAGGGCGCTGGATGTGGCAGCCGCGGTTCCTTAGCCTTCTAAGCTGGCCAGGTGGCTCGTCTTTCCTTCGCTCGCCACTTCGCTGAATTTCCCCCTATAATCATTTTGCGGCAGGAAGCGAGTTTCGCCGCTTCGGCATGAGCGCTAACCCTCCGGCCAACCTTCCGGTCAACCTTCCGGGCAACCCTCCGGGCAACCTTCCGGGCGACCCTCCGGGCAGCCCTCCGGCCAACGCCCTGGAAAGCTCCGCCATCGCACTGGATGGCGTCCGCATCGCTTTCGACGACCGCGAAGTGTTGCGCGGCGTTTCCTTCTCTGTAGCGCCGCGCGAGACGCTGGTGCTGCTGGGCGAAACGGGAACCGGAAAAACCCTGCTGCTGAAAATGATTGCCGGGCTGCTTCGCCCGGACGCGGGGACGATCCGCGTTCTCGGCCACGACGTCACCGCCATGCGCGAGCCGGAACTGCTGCCGTTCCGCCGCCGGCTGGGTTTCGTCTTCCAGGAAAGCGCGCTGTTTGATTCGCTCACGGTGGCCGACAATGTTGCCTACCGCCTGCACGAAGAAGGCGTGGACGACGACGAGATTGAAGCACGGGTGGACGAGTCGCTGCGCTTTGTGGAAATGGAAGGCGCCAAAGACAAATTGCCCGGCGACCTATCGGGCGGCATGCGGCGGCGCGTCTCCATCGCCCGCGCGCTCATCACGAATCCGCCCATCGTGTTGTACGACTCGCCGACGGCCGGCCTGGATCCGGTGACGGCGCAGACCATCATCACGCTGATCCTGCGCCTGCGCGACGTGTACGGCGTCACTTCGGTGCTGGCCACGCAGCGCATTCAAGATGCGTTTGCGCTGGCCAACTTCCGTTTCGCGCCGGAGACGAATCGCGTGTTCCGCGTGACCGGCAATGGGAACGCGCCTGCGCCGGGCCACGCGCCGCGGACGCGCTTCCTTTTTCTGCGCGAGGGCTCCGTGTATTTCGAGGGCGATCAGGACGCCGTCGCGCACTCGAAGGACGCCTTTCTCGAGCGCTTTCTGGTGTAACGGAATCATCCGGTCAGGGTGGATACTCTCTACGGGGGTAAATGGGGATGCCACAACGCAAGCAAGTTACCTGGGCGCAGCTCCGCGTGGGTCTTCTTACGCTGGTGGGGTTGTTTTTGATCATGGTGGCGATTCTGTACGTCACCGGGGCGGGCGTGCTGCGCTCCAAGTATCAATTGCGCACCTACCTGCCCGAGGTGGAAGGGCTGACGCTCGGCGCTCCCGTGCGGTTGGACGGCGTTGAAGTGGGCAACGTGGACAGTATCCGCATCGCCCCGCCTACCGGAAAGCCCGACCGCGCCCGCAACGTGGAAGTGGTGATGCGCGTGGACCGGCGCTACGACAAGAACATCACCTCGGAATCGCGCGCCAGCCTGGTGACGGAAGGGTTTCTCGGCAACCGGTACGTGCGCATCACGCGCGGCTACGCCGGCAATCCCATTCCCCCGCAGGGAGAAGTGCCCGGCGAAGAAGAAGTGGCCATGAAGAACGTGGTGGAACGCGGCGCGGACATGGTGGGGAACCTCGGCGTTCTGGCGAAGGACGTGCAAGCGCTGGTCGCCGGGTTGCGCAAAGGCGAAGGTTCGCTGGGCAAGCTGATGACCGACGACCAGCTCTACAATCACATGAATTCGAGCATGGCGCGCCTGGACAAGATGCTCGACGAAACGCAGGGCGGCAAGAATTCGCTGGGCAAGCTGCTGGCCAACGACGAGATGTACAACCGCCTGATCTCGCTTACCGACCGCGTGGACAGCATTCTGAGCGAGGTGCAGCAGCAGAAGGGCACGCTCGGAAAACTTGTCTACGATCCCTCCCTCTACCAGAACGTCAAGGATTTTGCGGAGAAGGCCAACGCATTTATTGCGGGCGTGCGCGAGGGGAAGGGAACCTTTGGCAAGCTGACCACGGACGACAAGCTCTACGAGAACCTGCGCGACAGCGCCGCCAGCCTGAGGGAAGCCACAGACAAGCTCAGCAAGGGCAACGGGAGCCTGGCCAAAGCCATGAACGATCCCCAGCTCTACGACAACCTTGCCGGCCTTTCGAGCGATCTGCGGCAGTTGATCGCCGACTTCCGCAAGGACCCGAAGAAGTATCTGCGGATCAAGATGACAATTTTCTGACGGCGGAAGGGATTGACCCCGCTATCTGGCGAAGTATCCGGTCTTCGCTCGAATCTTGCATTGAGTGTCCCGCGGGCGTATCACGATCTTGCGGAACGAATCGTCCTTGGCGCCATTCGCCGGGTAGTACGCCAGCTCGTACGTGCTCCGAAGCTCCGCGCCGATCTGCGCGAAATACGTATGCGGGTCGGATAGCTCGGCATCAATATGCTCCCCGCCGGTTTCTTTGGCGATGCGGTCCATCACGCGGATGCCGTACTGATTCCGCGCGGTCAGGTGGCCATGGTCCTTTTCCGTGTAGCGGATGGTGAAGACGAGCACGTCTGCCCTTTGCGCCGCCTCGATGGTCGTCATCATGTCGTGCGAGCTCGAATTGTCTTCTCCATCGCTGAACACCAGCAGGGCGCGGCGGCCGGACTGCTGGGCCAGGCGCTCCACGATGGGATAGTAAATTGCGTCGTAGAAGGCGGTGCCGAGGTCGCGGAAGGCAGGCACGGGGCCGAGCTCTGGAAATTTGCGGGACTGCTTTTCGAACAGTTCCATGGCTACGATGATGGCCGTGGGATTGCCGGTAAAGTCGCACATCAGGCGCAGGTGATTGCCGAAAAAGATCAGGAAGGCGCGGTCTTTCGGTCCCAGTACTTCCTTGAGAAAGACTTCC
>DATFZR010000074.1:0-2632 GCA_035314265.1 Candidatus Acidiferrales bacterium | reverse complement strand
TCCTTTGTGCGCGCCATGGGCACCCGCAAGCTGCTCATCGCCGATGGCCACCACCGCTACGAGACCGCGCTGGCCTACCGCGATGAATGCCGCGCCCGCGGCGCAGGGTCTTCCTCAGACGCCCCGCCTGGCGCCCCGCCCGACGCCCCGCACGAAAAAACCTTGGCAACCCTGTTCGCGCTGCAGGACCCCGGCGTGGTGGTGCTGCCCACGCACCGCACCGTGCGCGCTTCCGATTCTTCAGGCGCTCCCGGCGCAGCGTTGGACTTCGCGGCCTTCCGCAAATCCCTGAACGGAATCTTCGATTGGTACGGCTATCCCTTCACCGGCAGCGAACAGCGCGCCGCAGCCCTCGCGGAATTTCGCCACGACATGATCGCGCGCGCGCGCGGCGAAACGCCGCGGCGGGCCATCGGCGTCTACACCGGCAACGGCGCGGTCTATCTCTTCGTGTTGAAGGCGCAGGCAGACCTGGAGGGGGTGCTCGGCGAAGTGCTTGGCAACGTGCCTGTCGAGCAGCGTCTGCTCGACGTGGTGCTGCTCCATCGCGTGATGCTCGAGCGCAGCCTGGGATTGACGCCCGAGGCCGTCGAGCGCGAGAAAAACATCGGCTACCATCGCGATGCCGCGGAAGCCATGGCCGCCGTGGATTCCGGCGCCGCGCAAATCGCTTTCCTGCTGAGTCCCATGCCCGCCCGCCAGGTGTACGACGTTGCGCTCTCCGGCAACGTGCTGCCCCAGAAGTCCACCGACTTCTACCCGAAATTGCTCAGCGGCCTGGCCATCTACCGTCTGGACGGCTGAGCGAACCATGAGCCTCACCAGCCAGCGTTGCCGCACGGGGGTCGCAAAAAAAAACGCGCCGGACCCGCAATGGGCCCGGCGCGCAGAATGGCTTCCGGAAGACTACTTCGCGAAGCTTTGAACCGCGGCAGCCTCCGAGTCGAATACTTCAAACACGGTAAGGAGTTTCGTCACTTGCAGCACTTCCTGGAATTTCTGGCCGAGGTTGGAGAGCTTCAGCACCGCGCCGTGGTTGCGCGCGCTGTGGAAGGCCGCCACCAGCGTGCCCAGGCCCGCGCTGTCAATGTACGTCACATTCCCCATGTTCATCACGATCTTGCGCTTGTCTTCCGCAAGCAGGGTCTTCATGCGTTCGCGCAGGGAGTTCGACTCTTCCCCCAAAATGATCTTACCCTCCAGCTCCAGCACGACCACGCCATCGGCGTCCTTGCTCGCAATCTTCAGTGGCACGACTTGAATCTCCCTTCCGCTTGGTGGCCAATCCCGCTCGCCCAGGCAAACCGTTCCGGCGTTTCTCTGGAGAGTCCCTCTATTCCGCGGCGCCTGGTCAGTAGTAATCCGAGCAGGACATGTAATAGCCGCAGCGCCTGCAGATCAGCTTGCACTTATGAGGCTCGAGTGGCGCCGAGCAGGCCGGACAGTATTCCGAAGGATCTTTTGCCACCGGCGCCTTGGCTTCTTCTTCCCGGCCGCGGTGGGGTTCGGAGCGCTGCCCGTCTTCCATAAGGCCACGTGGTTATAACACAACCCGCCCCCTGCGGGAAGCGCAACCCGTTCTGGCACGGCCCGCGCACGAGGCCCGGCCCGGGGGATGACAATGAAACTCGAAGGGAGTAGACTGCATCCAATATAGCAGCAGGGAAGGACGCAGCAGGAGAAGTCGCCATGGGTAAGAAGACCGTAGCCATCGTCGCCCTGATTGGTTTCGCAGCCCTCCCCGTGTGTGCGCAGTCTCGCGGCGGTTCCAGCGCTCACGCCTCCGTCAGCATGCATTCCGCGGGCTCGGCGGTTTCCTCGCGTCCCGCTCGCAACGCTCCTGTTGTGGTTCGGCCCCACTCCACCGCGACGCGCGTCTCAACCCCGGTGATTTCCTCGAATTTTTCGGGCGACGTTCAAGACCTGTTTGGATACCCCACGCCGGGTCTGGGCTTCGACTACACGCATCTCGCCGCGCTCAACGGCAATCTTGGCGTACGCGCCCTGATCGATCCCGCAACCCAGGCCGATATCGCGCTGGCGCTCAGGCTGCGCGGCATCAACGGGGGATTCTCGCCGTTCCTCTACTCAGGAGGCTACGGCGGCGCGCCAATCGTTATGGAAACGCCCGGTGCTGGCCAGGCGTCCGATCCGCCGGCCCCGCAGACGCCCATCGTCGTGGTTGTTCCCCAGGCTGCGCAGCCTGGTACCGCTGTGGCAGCGGCCGAGCAGCAGCCGCTTCCCGATCCCGGCGAATTCGTGCTGGTGCAGCGCGATGGCCGCCTGCTTTTCGCCGTGGCCTTTACGGCCGAGCCCGGCCACGTGGTTTATGTAACCAAGGAAGGCGTGCGCCGCAGCATCGGCCTCGACCAGCTCGACGTGGATACGACCCTGCGCATGAACGAAGAGCGCGGCTCCTCGATTCAAATCCCCAAAGCCTGAGCGTCCCAGTGGTGCAGCCATTCCCGGCTGCGTTCTTTCTTGATTTCCGTGCCGCTCACTTCGCCTTGAACGGTTCCGGCATGTAAAACCCGCGATCCGCCGCAGGCAATCCAGCCCTTTCGAACTGGATCGTGGCGTGCGAAATATGGAAACGCTCGGCCAGCATCTCGCGCACTTCGTGCAGGATTTT
>DATFZR010000073.1:0-3842 GCA_035314265.1 Candidatus Acidiferrales bacterium | reverse complement strand
GCTCACTCCACTCGAATTGTCAATATAAGTTGGGTAGGGCTTGCCCTGCCTCAAACCCCACCACTAAGACCGAATGGACGCGGGGGGAATCGGACCCCCACTTCGACCTTGACAGGGAACGTGGCTTCTATACACGTTCAGCAAGATTAGGGCGGCCCAAAAGCCGCCCTTTCTATTTGGCCCTGGTTGATTCGTGGACAATACGGAAGGCGATCTGATTCACGTCCTCGCGGATAATCTTCTTGGCGGGTTTGCCCTTCGACTTCCGAGTCTTTGCCTTTGGCATGAACCGCAGTTTCCCACGCTGCGGGCCTACCTGCAATAGCCTGCAAACTTCAAATTAAGACACTACCCGGCGATTGGCCAATGCAACTCCGTTGCGGCTTTTCCGGAGGATCCGCAGCATTCCCGGAATGTCGTCGCTCGCTGACCTTGGTACAATGTCGGCGTACGTTGACATCTCGAGCGGAGGGAGGAAACCATGCGCATTCGAACGCCGGCCGATCTTGGCGCCCTCATACGCGACCGCCGCATCAACCTCCGTCTGAACCAGCGCTCGCTTGCGCAGAAGGCCGGCGTCAGCCGGCAGTGGATCATCGAAGTGGAGAAAGGCAAACCCAGAGCCGAAATCGGATTGCTCCTCCGCACCATGCAGGCGCTCGGAATCGTGCTTACCGCGGAGAAGGAACCCGCGGGAAAGCCGGCTGGATCGCCCCCAGCCATCGCGCCTCCGGGCATCAACATTGATTTGATCGTCGCAGCCGCGCGCAGGAAGCGAAGATGAAGGGTGACCTCCTCGCCATCCTCGCACAACCGGCGGGAAGATGGCTCGCTGTCGGGTAAGGTAATCGCGATTCGTCCCACCAGCCCCGCAGGGCCAGCCCAAGCCCCTACCCCTTACCCGCCGCCCCGCGTCGAAATTAGACCCTGTGCGCCGGGGGCACACCCCACTCTAGTGCCTCCCATCTTCGGCCGCAGGCAGACCAAACCCCCAAAAGGACATCAGGAAGGCAAAACTGCGGCAAGCGTAGGGGCAGACCCATGCCTGCCCTGACGCAGCAAGAGTGTCCGCCCAGGGTTTCCACCCCGCCGCCTCAACCACTCGGCAGGTCTCACTTCTCCCCCGATTTCTTCTCTTTCGGCGCCCGCGCAAACGGGTTCATCGCCGCCGGATCATCCGGCAGAAAATACCCCACGGCGATGCCCATCGCCCCATCAGGCACAGTCTGCCCGGTCATGTTCATGTATTCCGCGGAGACCTGTATTTTGTCGCCGATGGCCAGATGATACCCGCCCATGGATAGAAACGTGACGATCGGTATGGACTGCACGCTTCCCTTTTCATCCAGGTCCGCGTTGAGCTTGGCGATCTGCTGCTTGTGCGTCGTGTCCAGCACCGTCAGCGAATGGCCGTAGTCGTGGAGATGCCCCCCCAGCCCCAGCAGCAGTCCGGCCTGTTGCATCTGGAATTGCCCGCTCTTCACCGATTCGCCGCTCTTCAGGTCGTAGCCCGATTCGCCGCACTGCATCACGTCGAACCATGCCGGATACACGCTGCGCAACTGGGGGATGCCGGACTGCACCAGTTCCGACGAAACGTAGTTCACCTGCACCGAGAGAAACGCGTGATACGACGTGCCCGTGGGATTGTGAAACATGGTGCTGATGCGGATGCGGTCGCCGCGGTGCACCGGATACCCGAAGCCCGGCAGCGGCGGCCACCGGTTCAACTCTCCTCCCGAGCCGAACACGTGCTCTTCCTTGTTCGGGCACAGGAAGTCGGAACGCCCCGTGTTGTAGAAAGCCACGTGGTGCAGCAGCTTCGGCGGGATGTCGTTCCCGTCTCCATCAATCAGGCTGGGCGCGTAGGAAACCAGCCAGCCGTCAAACGGCACGTCCCAGAAAAACTCAGGCGCCTGCGGCATCTCGTCGTGCCCCGTGTGCGCCGGCAAATCATACGGGCCCAGGCGGATTTCCAGCGCGTCGCTGGCCACCTGGTGCACCGTCATCTTCACGTCTTTCTGCTGCGCGGCGTTGTCGTGATGATGGTGGCCATGCTGGGCAAAAGCAGGAACGGCGAAAAACGATACAGCGGCGGCGATGCAGCAGGCTTTGGCGATGCGCTTCATACTCTCTCTTCCCGGGCTCCCCAGGTTCATCTGACGCCCAGCGCCCGCATATTCTAGCCTATCGGCGTGGAAGGAAAAGCGGGTGTCGCGCCCGGAGCCTGCTGGTGATTGTCTTCTTCGAGCGGCGTATGCTTTGGGCTCGCAAAAACGCACGGCCCCCTTCCCGCCTCCGTGCGGGCAGGATTGCCGGTGCTGCCGGGGAGAGAAAATGAAAACAGGCCTGCGGGAATGTGCTGCCATCTGCCTGGCCGTGGGGCTTGCTGCCGCTGGAATGCCTGCCGGGCGGAGTCCTGCCGAAGGCGGAGAAAAAACTCAGGCAGTCGTCCTGATCGTCTCAGACGGCCTGCGCTGGCAGGAGGTCTTTACGGGCGCGGACCCGTTGCTCCTGAATTCGAAGGACGGCGGCATCTGGGCGAAACCGGAAGACCTGAAGCGCGCGTACTGGCGGGAAGACGTCGCGGAACGCCGTGCCGCCCTGCTGCCCTTCTTTTGGGACGTGGTTGCGAAGCAAGGACAGCTTTACGGCAACCAGAACAAGGGAAGCGTCGCGCGGGTCACCAATGGAATGGCGTTTTCCTACCCCGGCTACAACGAGATGCTTACCGGGCGGCCCGACCCCAGAATCGATTCCAACGAATTCGGCCCCAATCCCAATGCCAGCGTATTCGAATGGCTCAACGCCCTGCCGGACTTCAACGGGCATGTCGCCGTCTTCGCCACGTGGGGAGCCTTCCGCGACATTTTCAACCAGCCGCGCAGCCATCTGGACGTTCACGCCGGTTGGGACCCGCCCTACACCAGCACTCCGGGAACGCCACGCGACGCCCTGTTGAACGAACTCTACCGGCACACCACCCGCCTCGACCAAGACGACCTGTACGATTCCTTTCTACAGGCGCAACTGCTCGACTATTTGAAGACGAAGCAGCCGCGCGCCCTGTTTGTCTGCTACGGCGAGACGGACAACTGGGCCCACTCCGGCCGCTACGACCTCGTGCTCCAGAGCGCGCACGACTTCGATCACTTTGTGAACGAGCTGTGGGACACCATGCAGCAGATTCCCGCCTACCGCGGTCAAACCACTTTCCTCATTACCGCGGACCACGGCCGCGGCAGCGGCCCCGCGGAATGGAAGGACCACGGGAAAAAGGTGAAAGGCTCGGAGAACATCTGGCTCGCCGTGCTCGGGCCGGACACGCCGCCATTGGGCGAGCGGACAAACATCGCAGCCATCACGCAGTCGCAGATCGCCGCGACGGTTGCGGCGTTTCTCGGCCGGGACTACCGGCGCGATGTTCCCGCGGCTGCCCATCCAATCGCCGGCGTGCTTGGAGCGCAGCAGGGCCCGGCTTCCAATAAATGATGCGGGAGCATTTTCTGAAGGAGCGGGCTTTGGAGTAACCGGGGCGGCTGGCGCGTCACCGCACATCGTCGGGCGCCAGTGAGATCGCTTCGCCTTATACGCCCTAAACGCGCTATACGGGTGACACGGGCGAAGTCGTCGCGGACGGCACTTCTTCCTGGCCGTTGGGGGATTCGCCGGCTTCGGCCCCTTCGCCGCCTTCGATGCCGTCGGCCCCGATGTTTTCACCAAACTCGTCCTGCGGCGTGCGGCCGGCCAGCTTTTTCTGCGCCCGGCGTTCGGCCTTGGCGCGCTGCTTTTCCATCCGCTTCATTTCCTTCTGACGCTTTAGGAATGTTGTGCCCATCGGA
>DATFZR010000072.1:0-9159 GCA_035314265.1 Candidatus Acidiferrales bacterium | reverse complement strand
ACGGGAATGAACCGCCTCGGCATCTCCCCAGGCGAGATGGAAGAGTTTGCGCGCCGCTATGCCGATGCCCCGCATTTGGAGCTGGCCGCCACCTTCACGCATTTCGCCTCCTCGGAAGATTTTTCCATCCAGCAGACCGAGGAGCAGGAAAACGCGTTCGCGGAAGCCGTAGGACGTCTGCGCCGCGCCGGCGTAGATCCGGGCGAGCTGCACATGGCCAACAGTGCCGCCATCGCCTCGCGCCCCTCGTCCTGGGGTCACATGGTGCGGCCGGGCGCGCTGCTCTACGGCTACCACCAGAATTACAACACGTCCGAGCGCCGCGTCACCGCCGAGCGCGGCCTGCAACTGCGCCCCGCGCTCAACCTGCGCGCCCGCATCATCAGCGTGCGCGAAGTGCCGGCGGGCGCCGGCATCGGTTACAACGCCCGGTTCACTACCGCCCGGCCTTCCCGCATCGGCGTCATTGCCGGAGGATATGCGGATGGCATCGTCCGCCGGCTCACAGGAAAGGGCCGGGCCCTCGTGCGCGGCGTCGAAGTAGCCATGGTCGGCTCGATTTCCATGGACCTGACCATGGTGGACATCACCGACGTCCCCGAAGCAGGTGTCGGCGACGTGGTCACTCTGTTCGGCACAGACGCCGGCCGCAGCATCAGCCCCTTCTCCGTGGCCCGTGAGCTCGGCACCGTAACCTCGGATCTGCTCTGTTCCGTGGGCAAACGAGTGCCGCGTCATTACACGGAGTAGCCGGAAAGCCCGCGTCATCCTTCCAGCCTTCGGCCCCCGCGCCGGTCACCAAATGGCGTTCTTTGTCGCAGGACGGTTTCGCCCCCGTTTGCTTCTCTACCCTACCCGTGCCGGAGTGTTATAATAACGGTCGCTATTTAGGTTTAGTGGTCGGACCACGGTCGGTCGGAAACCTTGGTCGCGCGGTTCACCAGAAGTTGACCGGAAGTTGACCGGAAAGTTGACCGGAAGCAGGACAGGCGCCTCCTCCCCAGGGAGATTTCGAGCCTGTTCGCGTCTCTTCCGGGGATTCAGGGGAACACAACAATGGGACGCCCAGCACTCGCCACTACAACGGCGGGACCAGCAAGCATTCCCACGCTGAAGAAGTACAACAAGAAGGAAGCGGCCCGCGCCGCTTCGCCCTACCGTTTCGGCGCCTGGGTGCTCCGTGGCGCGCTCCTCCTCGCCTTCGTTCTGGCCTGCGTTCATTTCCAGCCTCTGGGTCTTTCCGTCGAGCTCTCCGCTCTCGCCGGAGCCGCGCTCGCCCTCGGAGTTCTGCTGTTTGAGATGGAATTGGCGCAGGTCACCCTGCGGCGTTTGATCGGTGGCGTCGTGGGAGCCCTGGCTGGCCTCCTCGGCGCGCTCCTCCTCAGCATGGTGCTCGGCCACACCGCCATGGGCGTCACGCAACGTTCGTTTACCAGCGTCACCGCGCTGGTCATGCTCACCTACCTCGGTCTGTCCATTGGCACCGCAAAGGGCGACCTGCTCAACCTCGACGCCTTCGGCGGCGTTTTCACCGGCGAGCCCAGCAGCGCACAGCAGTGCAAGGTCCTCGACACCAGCGTGATCATCGACGGCCGCATTGCAGACGTCTGCACCGCGCAGTTTCTCGAAGGCACCCTCCTCGTTCCCCAATTCGTCTTGCGCGAATTGCAGATGGTCGCCGACTCCGCGGACGGCCTCAAGCGCCAGCGCGGACGCCGCGGCCTCGAGATTCTCCAGCGCATGCAAAAGAACGAAGCCCTGCGCATAGAGATTGCCAGCGACGACTTCCCCCAAGTTCCCGAAGTGGATATGAAGCTCATCGAGCTCGCCAAGCGTTACAACGCCAAGATCCTCACCAACGACTACAATTTGAACAAAGTCGCCAGCCTCCAGGGCATCGACGTCCTCAACATCAATCAACTGGCCAACGCCCTCAAGCCCGTCGTTCTCCCCGGCGAGCCCATGCGCGTTTTCATCCTCCGCGAGGGCAAGGAGTTCGGTCAGGGCGTCGCCTATCTGGACGACGGCACCATGGTTGTCGTGGACGGCGCGCGCCGCATGATCAACCGCACCGTCGACATCCAGGTCACCTCCGTCCACCAGACCACCGCTGGCAAAATGATCTTCGGCAAGCTCGACGAAAGAAACCTGGCCCCCGCCCCTGCCGCCCAGAATTCTCCCGAGCAGCCCAACGCTCCCGCCGCGCATCCCGCTGCCGCGCCGGAAGGCCGCGCCACAGAAGCGCCCGCCAGCGATCACGCGCCGCGCCCAGTCTTCCCCGATTCTCCGCGCTCCTAGTAGGGCAGGCACTTTTGCCTGCCCTGACGAAGGAAGGGCCTGTGCACCCGCTCCGACACCGCCAGAGGCCGGGTTCAGCACAAGTGATGTCGCGGCCGGTAAGCGATCCTCCCCCCGCACCTTTCTTTCTCTCCCGCTCCGGTTGCGCTAGACTCTATTGCCCCTCACCATGCGCATCGCTGCAATCGTACCGGCCGCAGGACTCGGAACGCGCATGGGCGCGGGAACGCCCAAGCAGTTCCTCGAGCTCGACGGCCTGCCTCTCGTGGTGTTCACCCTGCGCCGTCTGGCGGAAATCCAGCTCATCACGCATTTCTACGTCGCCACGCTTCCCGAAGAAGTGGCCGCGCTCGAGCGGCGCCTCGGACAGGAAAAACTCGGGCGGCCCGTGCGCGTCCTGCGCGGCGGTGCCACGCGCCAGGAGTCCGTGGCCAGGGCCCTCGCGGAAGTCCCTGCGGACGCGGATCTCGTCCTCGTGCACGATGCCGTGCGGCCACTGGTCAACAGGGAACAGGCCGAGCGCGTCATCGAGCAGGCCCAGGCCTGCGGCGCCGCCATCCTCGGCGTGCCTGCCACCGATACCATCAAGGAGGTAAAGCGCTCCAGCCTCCCCAAAGACGTTGCCCTGATTACCGCCACCATCCATCGCGAACGCGTCGTGATGGCCCAGACGCCGCAGGTCTTTCACACCGCCCTGCTCAAAGAAGCCCTGGCGCGCGCCGCCCAAGACGGCATGACCGCATCCGACGAAGCCTCCCTGGTCGAGCGGCTGGGCCACGAGGTGCGCGTCGTGCAGGGCTCCGAACGCAACCTGAAGATCACGCGTCCCGGTGATCTCGAGCTCGCCGAGTTCTACCTCCAGCAGGAACGGCACGGGAAATGACGCGGCAAGCGTCAAAACAAGAATGACTCGCTCCGGTATCGGCTACGACCTCCACCGCCTCGCCGAAGGCCGCCCGCTAATCGTCGGCGGCGTCACCGTTCCGTTCTCCAAGGGCCCCGTCGGTCATTCCGATGGCGACGTCCTCGCCCACGCCATTTGCGATGCGTTGCTCGGCGCCGCCGGCCTCGGCGACATCGGCACGCACTTCCCAGACTCAGACCCCAAGTGGAAGGGCGCCGACAGCCTCAAATTCCTCGAGCACACCAGCACCCTCGTCGCCTCTGCCGGCCTGAAGATTGCCTACATTGACGCCGTGGTGATATGCGAGCGCCCCAAGCTCGGCCCTCATTTTCCCGCCATGCGCGAAGCACTGGCGCGCTCGCTCGGTGTGCCCGCCGGCCGCGTCCACCTGAAGGCCAAAACGAACGAAGGCGTGGACGCCGTCGGCCGCGGAGAAGCCATCGCCGCGCACGCCATCGCCACCGTCGAAGCCTGAGCCCGCGACATGGAGCTTCGCGCTGAAATCGGTCAGGACGAACGCAAGCCCTCCCCTTTCACACCGCAGGAAGTGCTCGCCATCGCGCAACGCCGCGGCTGGCTCGCCGCCGGCCAGGACGAGATCACCTCACCGATTTCTGAATCCCTCCAAGCAGAACGCCTCGCCTGGCTCGCCCAGGCCGCCCAGCTTCTCGGTGTGCAGGCCGCGGACGCAAAGGCCCTCGAAGGATTGCTCGAGGAGGTTTTCCAGTACGATGCAGGCGCTAGCCTGGCCCGGCCCGAAAACCAGGCCGTGATGGCGCGCGAAGGCGCCCGCCAGGTTCTCCGCGAACTGGCCTCGCTCGTGCTCGATTCCGCGGCCATCGATTCCGATCGCTACAAAGAAGTCGTCGCCGCGCTCAAAGAACGCACCAGACGCCGCGGCCAGGAGCTGTTCCATCCCGTGCGGCTCGCGCTGGCCGGCCGCGCCGGAGAGGGTGAGCACGACCGCGTGATTCTGCTGCTCGATGGAGCCGCTAGACTGCCCTGGGCCGTGGGTGTAAAGAACTGCCGCGACCGGATTCTGGAATTCTGCGCAGCATTCGATTAGAAGGAAGATGTAGTCGGCAGGAATCACAGAGGTGGAGGGCATGGAACACCTGACGGGCATTCACGCGGTGCGCGAGGCCATCTCTTCCGGCCGCGCCCTGGAACGCATCCTCGTGGCTCGCGGCCGCCGCGGCGATCGCATCGAGGAATTGGTGCGCCTCGCGCGCCAGCACGGCGTGCCCGTGCGCTTCGAAGAACGCTCGCAGCTCGACCGCATCGCCGGCCGCGACGAACATCAGGGCGTGGTCGCCCTCGCCGCCGCAAAGCGCGTATCCACTCTCCGCGACATCATCGCCGATGCGGGGCCGGATGCGCTGCTCGTCGTGCTCGATGGCATCGAGGACCCGCGCAACCTCGGCGCCATCGTCCGCAGCGCGCTCGCCGCCGGCGCCGCGGGCGTGGTGGTTGCCGAGCGTCGCGCCGCCGGTTTGACCGACACCGCGTCGCGCGCCTCCGCCGGAGCGCTCGAACACCTCTCCGTCGCCCGCGTCGTCAATTTGTCCCGCTCCATGGAAGAGTTGAAAGAGGCCGGCTGGTGGCTGGTAGGTCTCGATGAGCGCGCCGAGAAGTCCCACACGGATCAGGATCTAACCGGCAAGATCGCGCTGATTCTCGGCGGCGAAGGCAAAGGCCTGCACGAACTAGTTCGCAAACGCTGCGACTTCCTGGTCTCCATTCCCACGGTAGGCCCGGTCCGCTCCCTCAACGTTTCCGTAGCCGCGGGAATCGTCCTCTTCGAATCCGTACGCCAGCGCAAAACAAAACATTAACCGCAGCCTCCACTCCGTAGGAGCGCTGCTTGTTTACCCTGACGCAGGAAGGGCTGCGCCCTCCCCTCTTTCCTACGAATCGTACCGAACCAGCGAATGCACCTCCACCCCCGGCAATTTCGCTCTCCCATTCAAAAACGTAAGCTCCACCGCAAACGCCGCCGCCGTCACCTCTCCCCCCAGTTGCCGGATCAGCGTGCTCGCCGCCGCCGCCGTGCCGCCGGTAGCCAGCAAATCATCCAGCAGCAGCACCCGCTGTCCCGGCTGCACCGCGTCCTGATGAATCTCCAGCGTATCCGTGCCGTACTCCAGGTCGTAAGTCACCCGCGAAGTTTTCCACGGCAGCTTCTTCGGTTTCCGGATGGGAACGAATCCCGTTCCCAGCCGCAGCGCCACGGCCGGCGCCAGGATAAATCCCCGCGCTTCGATTCCCGCCACCACGTCAATCTTGCTGTTCTTGTATTGCTCCGCCAGCGCCTCCACCACCATGCGCAGGCCGGCCGGATCCTTCACCAGCGTCGTCAGGTCGTAGAAAAGAATTCCCGGTTTCGGCCAGTCCGGAACCTCGCGGATCAATTTCTTCAGAGCTTCCATCCTCACTCCTCCTCAATCGCAAAACTGTCCGAATAACGCGACAGCATCTCCGCATCCTCTTCGATCACGCTCGATACGTGCGCCGCATTCGGCCCGCGTTCGAGCGCCTGCCGCAAATCCTCCTGCTGCTGGGCATCCCCGATGGCGTATACCTCCACGCGCCCGTCGCGAAGATTACGTACAAACCCCGCGATTCCCAGCCGCTGCGCCACCCTCACGGCAAAAAATCGAAAACCCACTCCCTGAACCTCGCCGGAAACGAAATAGCGCCGCGCAGTCATACCGGGAGCCGGAATTGTACCAGACCCAAAAGTGGGGCGGACATTTCTGTCCGCCCCTTTCTTCTCTCCGCCCTGACGAGATCGCCCCCCCCACTCCAACTAACCGCCCCGCGCACCCCCATGCCAGAATAGCCTCCCCATGCAGTCCTCCTCACACCGCCATCGCGCCTTTCCTCAATTCACCGCGGCCCTCGCCGCCTTCCTATGCCTCCTCTCCGCGTCGCCCGCCGCCAACCCCGCCCCCACAAACGGCGTCCGCATAGTCACCCACGCCACCTACCCGGAATTGCAAGTAGACGGCAAACCCTTCTTCATAAATTCCGCCGCATTCCTCTACCCTCGCATTCCTCGCAGCCTCTGGGAACGCAGCCTCGAGCGCTACCGCGAGCTGGGCATCAACACCATCGACCTGTCTATCCCCTGGAACTGGCACGAACCGCGCGAGCGCCAGTACGATTTCGACGGCCACACCAACCCGCGCCGCGACCTCCGCGCATTGCTGCGCATCATCGCCCGCTACGGCTTCAAGCTCATCGTGCGCCCCGGCCCGGCCATCAACAGGGAATGGCGCAACGCCGCGTTTCCCGATTGGCTCGTCGAACGCCCGGCCGCGCACACCTCGCTCGTGGATCGCCTGGAAGGACGCGCCCTGCCCGCCGCAGCGGACGCCGGCACGGATTCGGATGTCAGCCGCTGGCTCGAGACCGTGGCGCACGAACTCGCGCCCTATTCTGCGACTGCCACCGTCCGCGTCCCCCCGGACGAACCGCCCAGCGCAAAGGCGCCCGCCGCGGATATCGAAGTCCCCGGCCCGCTTCTCTTCGTCGAAGTGGATTCCGGCGCAAACAACGGTGCGGGCACTGACTCCGATTCACCCCCGCGCGCGCCCTGGAACGATGCCGCAGCGCTCTGCGCCATTCTGGCCCGCGGCGGCGTTTCCGCTCCCTGCTTCATCCATCCCTTGCCGCCGGGTGACGCCGCGTCCGGCTCCGCCTTGCCCCAACCCGTCGCCGCCATGGGCGAATGGTTTCTGCGTCCCGCGAGCCCCACCGCCGACGAGGAAAGAAGAATCACGCCCGCCGATGCCGCACAAATCGAATTCACCGCCGCGTCGCTCGCCACCCAGCCCGCCTTTCCCCCGGCTTTGATTGAGTTCGACGCCGGATGGTTCGCTCCGCAGCAAGACGCCCGGCCCGAGCCGAGCCCCGCGGAAAACACCCGGCTCAGCCGCTACCTCTTTCTCGCCTACGGCCTCCGCGGTCTCAGTTGGTTTCCGTTCCAAGACACGCTCACCCCCGCCGGCTTCGGCACGCCCGCGGCGAACCGCTACTATCGCTGGGACGCCGCCCTCGCCCTCAACGGTTCGCGCCAGGCCCGCGCCGCAGAGGCTCTGCGCATGGGAGAGTGGCTGCGCCAGTGGGGCAGCCAGCTAGCCGCGTCACACCGTCGCGCTGATTTCGGTTTGATTGACGCTCTGCCCGCCCTGCACGCCGCCCTGCCTGCCGAGAAGATGGGGCCCGCCGAAGCCGCTGGCCTCACCAGCACACTCATGCAGCTCGAGCGACTGGCGCAGTATGCAGGCATGTCGTCCGAACTCGTGGATCCGCAGAACCAGCCCGCGGAACAACTCCTGCGCCACGCGTTGCTCCTCCTTCCCGTCTTCCGGCCCGATGACCCCGTGTTTGTCATGTCAAAGAAAGCCCAGCACGCCCTCCAGGAGTACGTCCGCGTCGGCGGCGTATTGGTATGTTTTCCAGCGCGTCCCCAGGGGCTCGTCTTCATGGAAAAGGAATCCTCCGCGCCAAGCGCTCACCTGCCGCCGGGCGCCCTCGAGTGGAAGGTTGGCGCCGGCCGCCTGATCGTTTTGACCAAAGACTTCTACTCCTGGATTTCCCTGCACGACGATTTTGCCGAGGGCGCGAAGCGCTTTGAAGCTCCCTTCGCGCTCTCGCTGTTGGAAGCCGTGCTGTTGGACGCGGGCGTGCCGGCGTCTGTGCGCCGCGATGCGTCCAAGCCTGTTGCTGCGGGTCTCCTGGCCACGGAGATCGTCAGCAACGAAGGCACGTCGCCTTTGGGCGACCGCTCCTCGGGCCAGGGCTGGTTGAGCGTCGTCAACCTGAGTGACGACGTCACCGTGGATCAGAAGTTCCAGGTGCTTTCCCCACGGGCCTCCGCTCGATCCCGGAGAATCACCGCAGACGATTGGGTCGGCGTTTCCGTCATCCTTTCTCCGCGCGAGTCGCTGTTGCTGCCCCTCGACCTCTCGCTCTGTCTCGAGCCGCACGCCGGCCCTTGCGAAGATTCCGTGGTCACCTCGGGCGCGGAGCTGGTTCGCGCCGAGCGCGAAGGCAAGACCATGATCCTCACCTTTTACGCCCCGGCAAAGGCCATAGCGCGCATTCGCCTGGCAAGCCGCCCCAGCCACTACGAGGTAGACGAGTCCCACGCCGACGCCCATTGGAGCGTTTCGCTTCACGAGCTGACCGTGGAACTCATGCGCGGGGCCTCTCCCGATTTTCGCCGCGTCGTCCGCATTCCCCTTTCCTACGCGCCGGCCCTGCCCGAGCGCCCCAAGGCCGGGGGGAAGCATCCATCCCCCGCGCGATTTTTCTTCTTTCCGGCCGGCGCCGTCCGTTTGCCTCTGGGCGGCGACGCCACCCTGCTCACCAATCCTCCCCTCTTCGTCTTCCGGCGCGGCAGCGAAGGCTCCCTATGGGTGATCGCAGACAATCGGGGCGGGGAATCGGGCGAGGTGCAGGTGCGCGCCGATGGCCAGTTCAACACCTCGGCGCACGGATACGTTGGCGGCTCGGAAATGCGCAGCCTGAATCTGAAATTCCCCGCCTCCACCGTGGAAGCAGCCGCCGCGCAGGGGCCGGCCGCGGACGGCCTGTTCCACGGCGCCCTCCACTTCAGCGCGGGCCCGGACTCGCAGGATTTGCCCGCCGCCTACGCCATCCTTCCCGCCAAGGGCGCCATCGGCTACACGTTCGATTTCGATGCGGATGGCAGCGAAGAGCGGACCCTGGAAAACGCCGCCCTGCGCGCCATTTTCTCTCCCGGGGAAGGCGGACGCATGATCGCGCTCCTCGAAAAATCATCCGACGCGAACCTCGTCTCCACCATGGGTCTCCTCGAAGACGCGTTCTCGTTCACGCCCAATCCTCCCGGCACGCCGCCCGAGCTCGCGCGCGGCCGCGCCGGCACCTTCAACCGCGCCTATACGGCGAATTGGATCCCCGCGGAC
>DATFZR010000071.1:0-6772 GCA_035314265.1 Candidatus Acidiferrales bacterium | reverse complement strand
GTCAACTCGAAGGGGGAACGCGGCGGACTGGGCGGGTGCAGCGTTCGCTGAACGTAACCTTTGGGTGCGCGCCGCGTTTAAGCTAGCGGGATGAGACTGGTGCGGAGAGACCGTTGACGATTCCTCTCGCCGAAGGGGACGAGCGGCTGATGGTGGAGGCGGCGCAGAGAGATCCGCGCCTCTTCGCGGAGCTCTACGAGCGCCACTTTGAGCGGATCTACAGCTACGTGGCCAGGCGGGTGCGGGACCGCGCGTCCGCGGAAGATGTGACGGCGGACGTTTTCCACCAGGCGCTGAAGAATTTGCCGCGGTTTGAATGGCGAGGCGCGCCGTTTGCCGCCTGGCTCTACCGCATCGCGGCGAATGCGATTGCCGACCGGGCGAGGAAGGTGGCGCGGGAGTCTGCGGAGCCGGCGCCGGAACAGGCTGCGCCGGCTCCCGATCCTGCACGTGACACGGCGTGGGAGGAGTCTGAGCGCCGGGGGCGGATCTTCTGTCTGGTGCGGGAACTGCCAGCGGACCAAAGGCGTGTGCTGGTGGGCAGGTTTGCCGAGGAGAGGAGCATCCGCGAGATTGCCGCGGAGTTGGGGCGTTCGGAGGGGGCGGTGAAGCAGCTACAGTTTCGCGCACTGGCCGCGCTGCGGGAAGGCATGAGCGAAGATCATGGCTGACCTCTCTCAATTCGACCGGCTGGACCTGGCGATTGATGCGCTGCTGGCGCGGCGGGACTCGCAACCGCTTGCGGTGGCGGCGGACCTTTCGGGCCTGGTGGAGATTGGCGCGGCGCTGCGCGAGTTGCCGCGGGAAGAGTATCGCGTGCGTGTGAGGCGAGAGCTGGAAGATTCAGCGCGAGCCGCCGTTGTGAGCTTGAGTCCGGTGCGCAGAGGGTTTCGCACGATGACGCCATACCTGCCGGTGAGGGAAGTAGCTCGACTGATCGAGTTCATGAGGGAGGCGTTTGGCGCGGAGGAGATTTGCCACTTCACGGCTCCGACGGGCAGCGTGCATGCCGAGGTGCGGGTCGGGGGATCGATGGTGATGGTTGGCGGCGGGGCCGAATGGAAGGGCCCTCCGATGCCGACGTCGCTGTGGATGTATGTGGAGGACGCGGACGCCGTGTATGCGAGAGCGCTGCGCGCGGGGGCTAAGACGATTAACCCGCCGGCGGACCAGCCCTACGGCGACCGCCAAGCCGGGGTGACGGACTTCGCTGGAAATCAGTGGTTTATCTCGACGCACAAGGGGCCGCGGTATGTGCCCGAGCGCCTGCATGACCTGAACTTGTACCTGCACCCCACGGGGGCGCCGGAGCTGGCGAAATTTGTGGAGCGCGCGTTCGGGGCTGAAGTGGTGGAACGGCATGAGGCGCCCGACGGGTCGATCGCCCACGCGAAGATTCGCATCGGCACATCGGTGATGGGCCTGAGCGAGGCGCGCGGGGAATACCCGAACATGCCGACGGTGATTTACATGTATGTGCCGGACGTGGATGCGGACTACAAGCGCGCGGTGGAGGCTGGAGCCGAGCCGGTGTCTCCGCCCGCGGACCAGCCGTACGGGGATCGCAGCGGGATCGTGCGGGATTTCTGTGGGAACCGGTGGTTCATTGCGAGCCGGCTGCGGGATGTGGAAGGGTAGGCGGGGGCCGGGCTACTTGAGCGTGGCTCTGTAGAGCGCGCGAATGTTGCGGCCGCACGACTGCATGGCGGCGCGGAGTTCGCCCTGCCAATCGAGTTCCCACTGGCGGAGGAGGCGAGTGATTCGCGCGGCGAGCGCTGGCTCGGGCCATCCGGCGAGCGGGCGGCCGGAAATTAGACGCGCGGCGTGGTCGGCGGCGCGATAGAGGACGGTGGTCTCACGCAGCGTGGCGAGGGCTCCACGCGGCAGCGCTCCCGCCGCTTCGAGCGAGGCAATCTGCGCGAGCGTGTTTGCTCCGGCGGGCGCGACGTCGTGCACGTAGGCGAGGAAGCCGATCACGTATTCCAGGTCGTAGAAACCACCGGCCATTTTCTTCAGGCGTCCCTTGGCGCGCGGGCCGAGCGCATCCTGATCCAGCTTCGCGCGAATGCGGCCGAGGTCGCCGGCCAGAGCGGCGGCGCGCTGCCTGCCTCCGAATCGGGCACGCAGCGCCTGGAGGGCGGCCTGAACGGTGCGGGAGCCGAGGTCGAGATTTCCGGCCACGGGGCGCAGCTTCAGGAAAGTGACGGCTTCCCATGCGGCCGCTTCCTTCGAGAGGTAGTCAATCAGGGCGCCGGCGGATGGGGTGAGTTCGCCCTCGGCGCCGCGGGGGCGCAGCCGCGTGTCTACCGCGAAGACCACGCCTTCGCGCGTGTGGCTCCCCACGATCTGGACGAAGCGTTCCGTGGTTCGCCGCCACAAGGCACGCTGGGCTGCGGGCAGGCCGCCTTCGACGATGAACATCAGATCGGCGTCTGAGCCGATGGACATCTCGCGGCTGCCCATCCTGCCGAGGGCGAGCACGGCGAAGGGGGCGCTTTCCACGGCGCCTGCTCCTATCGTTTCCTCCGCGGCCATTTGCAGTGCGTCTTGCAGGGCGCCTTCTGCGAGCGCGGTGAGGCGATCGAGGAAGGGAAAAGGCGGGGATTCGGCGCCCGCAGACTCGCCGAGCAGTTCTGCGGAGACTTCATGCAAGAGAGCGCGGCGGTAATCGCGGCGGAGGTCTTCCGCGCGCTGTTCGCCGGCGGCGGGCGCGAAGGGCAGCCAGGACGTTTCGGCGCGCGGAGTAGCCGCGCCGATGCGCTCGATTTCTTCGGGATGGTGGGAGAGCCAGTCCACGGCCAGATCGCTGCGTTCGAAGAGCGCCGCGGCATCGCGCAGGCGTTCCGGGTCGGACTCGAGGCGCCGCATCAGGGCGGGGGAGAGCAGGGCGGAGTTCAGGTAGCGGCCGAGGCCGCGGCGCAGATAGTTGGCGGATTCGAGGCCGGCGGTGAGCCGCGCCGCCTCTGCGCCGAGGTTCGGGTAATCCTGCTCCAAGAGGCGCAAGGGAGCGGAACTGGACGCGTCCTCCGTCGTTTCTATGCGGCCGCGCGATGCGGAGCCGGAAGTCTCCGGACGCTGGCGCGAGAGTTGGCGGGTGTAGATTTCGCGGACGTGGGTGAAGGCTTGTGCCACGCGGGCGAGCAGCACGGCGCCCGGCTGACCGGATTCTTTCGCGCCCGGGGACGGCTCGATACCGCAGCGGCGGGCGAGGCGGTCGAGCGAGTCCATGGATTCGGGGAGTTCGTGACGCTGCAAACCATCGCGGAGCTGGAGGCGATGCTCGATGGTGCGGAGCAACTGGTAGGCGGCGGCCAATTGGTGGAAGTCGCGGCCGGAGAGATGTCCTTTGTCGTGGAGGCGCTGCAGGGCGACGAGCGTGGGGGCGGTTTGCAGCCAGGTGTCTTCGCCGCCGTAGAGGCGTTGCAGGCATTGGGCTAGGAATTCGATATCGCGAATGCCGCCGGGGGAGAGTTTTACGTTGATCGCGTCGGTGGGCGTGGGTTGCGCGGCGGTGCGGTCGGCCGCCCGGCGACCTACGGCCGAGCGGGTTGCGCGGCCGCGCATCACGGCGCGGCGCGCTTGGCGGCGCGTCAGGGTGCGGGTCATCTGCTCGCGCGCATTCAGGACGGCTTCGACGACTTCGAGGCGAAATTCGTGTTGATAGACGAGCGGGCGCACGTCGCGGAGAAAGGTACGGGCGGTGTCGCGGTCGCCCGCGGAGCCTCGCGCGCGGATCAGGGACTGCAGTTCCCATTCGCGGGCGCGCGTGCGGTAGTAATCGAGAGCGGCGGGCAGGCTGATGGCCAGCTCGCCCTCGCCGCCCTGCGGGCGAAGGCGCAGGTCCACGCGGAAGACGGCGCCTTCGGGGGTGCTCTCGCTGATGAGTTGCAGCACGGCCTGCGCCTGGCGGACGAAGAACTCGTGGTTGGAGGTTTTTCCGGCGGCGCCGCCGAGCGTTTCGCCCTCTTCGGCGTAGAGGAACATCAGGTCAATGTCGGAGTTGTAGTTGAGCTCCTGGCCGCCGAGTTTTCCGAGGGAAACGATGGCCATCTCGCAGGCGCGCGGCTGGGCGCCCGACGCCGCGCGCTGCGGCATGCCGTATGCAGTGGCGAGCTTTGCTCCGGCCATTTGCAGGGCGCGTTCGAGCAGTAGGTCGGCGAGTTGGGAGAGGTCCTGCGTGGTTTCGGCGAGGGTGGCCAGGTTCAGGACGTCGCGCAGCATGATGCGCAGGTATTCGCGGCGCTTGAAGCGGGCCAGAGTTACCGCGGGCGGGTCTTCAATGGACGTGGCTTCGAAACGCGCGAGTTCTTCGATCAGGTCCTCGGCCGAGCGGCTGCGTTCGATGCCGCGTCCGGGCGAGCCGGCTGCGTCAGTGGGAGGGCGCAGCAGCGTGGTGATGAGGTCCGGCTGTTGGAGCAGGGTTTCAGAGAGGAAGCGGCTGTAGCTGAAGACGGTGAGCAGGTAGTGGAGTGCCGCGGGGTGCTGCTCCACGTAACGGAGGACGCGCGGGGGCGCGCCTCCTTCGGGCCGGAGGAAACGCTCCAGGAAATTGACGGCATCGTCGGGGGCAGGGGTCTGGGCGAGGAGGGAAGAGAAAGGGCCATGCAGGGCGGCGGGAAGGCGTTCGAGGATGCGCGAGAGGTTCGTCTCTGCGCGTTCGGGTTCGGCGAAAGCGATGTTGGAGTAGTCGGAAGCCATTCCGTGCGGTTATACCACGGGGGATTTGAACGTGGAGAAAACAGGTCCCTCAGCCCGGCCCCAAACTGCGGGACCGGGCTGAGAGATGACAGACGAAAGCGTTGCGGCCGCGGGACGCTCTAAATGTCGTAGTAGAGGTGGAATTCGTAGGGGTGCGGGCGCATGCGCACGGCGTCGATTTCGTTTTTGCGCTTGTATTCGATCCAGAGTTCGATCACTTCCTCGCTGAAGACGTCGCCCTTCAGGAGGAATTTGTGGTCGTCTTCGAGGGCGCGGAGCGCTTCATCGAGCGAGCCGGGGAGGGAGGGAACCTGCTTCAGCTCCTCGGGCTCGAGGTCGTAGATGTCCTTATCGAGAGGGTTGCCGGGATTGATTTTGTTTTCGATGCCGTCGAGGCCGGCCATCATCATCGCGGAGAAGGCCAGGTACGGATTACAGGACGGGTCGGGCGGACGGAATTCGACGCGCTTAGCCTTTGGGCTGGGCGAGTACATCGGAATGCGGACCGCCGCGGAGCGGTTGCGCCGCGAGTAGGCCAGGTTTACCGGGGCTTCGTAGCCGGGGACGAGGCGCTTGTAGGAGTTGGTGGTGGGGGCGGCGAAGGCCACAATCGAAGCCGCGTGCTTCAGAAGGCCGCCGATGTACCACAGCGCGATCTGCGAAAGTCCGGCATAGCCATCGCCCGCGAAGAGCGGCTTGCCCTTCGCCCACAACGATTGGTGGGTGTGCATGCCGGAGCCGTTGTCGCCGAAGATGGGCTTGGGCATGAAGGTGACCGTCTTGCCGTATTGATAGGCCACGTTGCGCACGATGTATTTGAAGAGCATCAGGTTGTCGGCGCTGCGGATCAGGGTGTCGTACTTGACGTCGATTTCGCACTGGCCGCCCGACGCGACTTCATGGTGGTGGCACTCGACGTGCATTCCGCAGGCGGCCATCTGCGCGGACATGTCTGCGCGCAGGTCCATGTAATGGTCGGTGGGAGGGACGGGGAAGTAGCCTTCCTTGTAGCGCGGGCGGTAGCCCAGGTTGTGCTCTTCGCGCCCGGAATTCCAGCGGCCCTCTTCCGCGTCAATGTAATAAAAGCTGTGCTGCGGAGCGGAATCAAAGCGGATGTTATCGAAGATGAAAAATTCGGCTTCCGCGCCGAAGAAGGCCTGGTCCGCCACTCCGCTGTAGCCGAGATAGGCTTCGGCCTTGCGGGCGATGTAGCGGGAGTCGCGCGGGTAGGGCTGCTTGGTGATGGGGTCCACGGCGTCGGCAATCATGCAGAGCGTGGGCATTTCGCGAAACGCGTCCATGAAGCAGGTGGTGCCATCGGGCATCAGCAGCATGTCTGACTCGTGAATGGCGGCCCAGCCGCGGATGGAGCTGCCGTCCATTCCGAAGCCTTCGGTGAAGCTGTCTTCCGTCAATTCGCCGATGGGGTAGCTGACGTGCTGCCACACTCCCGGAAGATCGGCAAAGCGCAGGTCGAGCATCTTCGCGTTGTTCTTTGCCGCGTATTCCAAGACTTGTTTCGGCTGCATTCGATGGATCCTCCTGAGCTTTTTCAGAATGGAAAATTAAGCGGGGAATATAACGCATCGTGTGGCGGGCTTCAATGAGTAAGAGTACGTAGAAGCGGTCAAATTGGAAGCCTGTGGAAAGTTTGGCGCGGGGCGCATGGATGAAAGAAACAAATCGGTCGAATTAGAAAAAGAAATTCCATTACGGAACCCGGTTGCGCCCCGGCCCTGATTCGTGCAGAACATGTACAGCGGCTCGCGTGGGTGGTCGAAGGCCCACGAGCGGCCGCGGGGCCATGAAGACCTACGAATTTGTGAAGCGATCCAGAGTGGAAGTGCCGGCAGCGGATCTATTCGCCTGGCTGTGCCGTCCAGGCGCGTTTGAACGCCTGGCGCCGCCGTGGGAGCACGTGCGAGCGATTTCGCGTTCTGGAAACGCTCCGCAGACCGGTTCGCGGACGGAGTTCGAGGTGCGGGTGGGGCCGGTGCGGCAGCGGTGGGTGGCGGAGCATACGGGATTTGAGGCGGGGCGCATGTTCCGGGACGAGCAGATCTCCGGTCCATTT
>DATFZR010000070.1:0-3244 GCA_035314265.1 Candidatus Acidiferrales bacterium | reverse complement strand
CGTGCAGGTTACCGCCGACGGCTTCGCTCCCGCCGGCACCGACCAGGGCTTCACGCTCATGACGCGCGAAAACGTCGCCCCCGGCGTGGCCTTCAACGTCTCTCTTTCCGGCTCCGCTCCCGCCCAAGCCCCCGGCCAGCCCTCCGCAGGCGGCCAACAGCCCCAGGGCCGCGACTCCAACGCCGCCCCGGCCGGAGAAAACGTTCAGGTGCTCTCCCCGCGCCTCAACAGTTTCCAGTGGATCATTCTCGGCGGCATGGGATTGTTTTTCCTCGCCGGTTTCTTTTTCCTCACGCGCCAGCCGCGCGCGCTTTCCGTAACTCCCGACGGCGCGATGCTGTCCTCCGCGCCCGTGGGTCCCGCGCCCAGAAAGTCGCGCCCCCGGGATGTCGCCGCTCCCGTTTCCCCGGCCCCCGCAGCCACATTGGACGAAGCCGATCGCGGCGTGCGCATGAGCATGGACGAATTAAAGGACACCCTCTTCCGCCTCGAGCTGCGCCACCAGGCGGGCACCATCAACGATCAGGACTACGCCGGCGAACGCGCCCGCCTCGAGGCCGTCCTTCGCGATTACGTCCGCGGGTAAGTTGCCCTGACGGCAGGAAGGGCCTGTGCGCCTTTCCGCAGCGCCGGCATTTTCGAGCCATCGTAGGGGCGGTCCCAAGTGACCGCCCTCCGTGGTTGCGTCGGAGAAACCAGTCCTGCACTCGGCACTCACAAATCCCGCCGCCGCCCCGCTCCCCAGCCCCGCTCCCGCCGGGCAGGGAATCGGCGTCATCTTCTCCAACGCCGAAAAACGCTACGGCCCCGTCCGCGCCCTCCGCCCCGTCACCCTCGAAATCGCCCCCGGTGAATTCGTAGCCCTCCTCGGCCCCAACGGTTCCGGCAAGACCACTCTGCTCCGCCTCGCCGCCCTGCTCGCCAACCCCACAAGCGGCGACGTGAGCTTCACTCCGTCGCGCAGCAGTTCCGTCCCAGGATCGAGTGGCGCGACAGGCGCATCCAGCGCCGCCATCCTACATCCCCGCCGCCTCCTGGGCGTCGTCTCCCACGCCACCATGCTCTACGACGAACTCACCGCCGAAGAAAATCTCCACCTCTTCGCACGCCTCTACTCTGTGCCGGACGCCGCCGCCGTCGTCGCCCAGCGCCTCGCCGCCGCCGGCCTCGCCGAGCGCCGCCACGATCTCGTGCGCACGTTTTCCCGCGGCATGCGCCAGCGCCTCACCCTGGCGCGCGCCCTGCTCCACTCGCCGGGCCTCCTCCTCCTCGACGAACCGGCCACCGGCCTCGACGCCGCCGGCAACGAATGGCTGGCCCGCGAACTCCTCCTCCAGCACGAAGCCGGCTGCACCATCCTGATGAGCACGCACCAGGGTGGCGAACTCCTCTCCCTCGCCTCGCGCATCCTCTCTCTTGAAGCCGGCCGCATCGTCCGCGACGCGCCCGCCACCCACGGCACAAGCGTCTCCGTTCACGCCGACCCCGCCAATTTCGGCCCGATACGCCCAGCCCCCAACGTGGGACAGGCTTCAGCCTGTCCGCCTTCTTCCGAAAAGGCCGAAGCCCGCGCCGCGGCAATCCCAGACTCCCTCCGCCTCTGGCCCGCCGCCTGGGCCATCTTCTCCAAAGAATTCCACGCCGAGCTCCGCACCCGCGAACTCCTCACCTCCACCGGCGTCTTCGCCCTCATGGTCGTCGTCCTCTTCAGCTTCAGCTTCGACCCCACACGCGAAGAATCCCGCCGCTTCGGCCCCGGCCTCCTCTGGATCGCCATCCTCTTCGCCTCCTCGCTCATGCTCCAGCCCGCCTTCCTCCGCGAGCAGGCCAACGACACGCTCGTAGCCCTCCGCCTCGCCCCCATCCCGCGCTACGCCATCCTCCTCGGCAAACTCCTCGCCAACTTTCTTTTCCTCGCCATCACGGAGTGCCTTCTCCTCCCCGCCTTCGCCGTCCTCTACAACGTCAGCATCGCCGCCGTCCTCCCCGGCCTCGCCCTCGTTTTCGCGCTCGGCACGGTGGCCGTCGTCGTGCCCGGCACGCTGTTCTCCGCCGTCACCGCCCACGCGCGCATGCGCGAGCTGCTCTTGCCGCTCCTGCTGCTGCCCGTGCTCGTTCCCATCCTCATCGCCGGCACGGAAGCCACCGCATCGCTGCTCGCCGACCCGCCCGAGTGGTCTTCCCTCTGGCTCAAGCTCCTGGCCGGCGCCGGCGTGATATTCCTCACCGCATCCTATTTCCTGTTCGAACCGCTTCTCGAGGAGTGACGGCGCAAGGATTCAAAGTCTGAGTTAGAGTTGACGTCGAAGGAGTGATTCGTAGCTGCGCAAAGGGAGCCTGGCAGGAAACGATGCCGTCGAATCGCAGTCTCTGGCTGATCGTCAAACTCGTCGCCGCCCTGTGGCTGGCCGCCGCAGGCTACGCCATTTTCTTCATCGCCCCCGACGAAAACACCATGCACGAGATCCAGCGCATCTTCTACATCCACGTGGCCAGCGCCTGGACCGCCGGCGTCGCCTATTTCGTCGTGGCCCTCGCCGGAGCGATATTCCTGATCCGCCGCCGCCCTCAGTTCGAATGGCTTGGCGTCGCCGCCGCGGAAGCCGGCGTAGCCTTCACCACCATCGTGCTCATCACCGGCCCCATCTGGGCGCATCCCGTCTGGGGAATCTGGTGGACCTGGGACCCGCGCCTCACCTCCACCTTCGTCCTCTGGCTCATGTACATCGCCTACCTGCTCATCCGCAATCTCGTGGACGATCCCCAGCGCCGCGCCGTCGTCTCCGCCGCCTACGGCATCTTCGCCTTCGCAGACGTGCCCATCGTCTTCATGGCCATCCGCTGGTGGCGTGGCCAGCACCCCTCGCCGGTAATCGCTGGCGGAGAAGGCTCCAGCCTCGATCCCACCATGAAGGCCGTCCTCTTTTTCACCTGGGCCGCCACCCTCATTCTCTTCTGCATAATGACGCACAGCCGTTACCAGCTCGAAGCCATCCGCCACGAAACCGAAGTCCTCCGCCAGGACGCCGAAGACCTGACCGCCGAATCCGTGGTAGCAGTCCAGATCGAATCATGATCCGAGCCCTCTCATCTCCGTCTCCTCTGCACTCCGTGTTCTCCGTCTCTCCGTGTTCTCCGTGTACTGTTTTTTCCGTTCTCTTTCTTTCTCTTTCTTCACCCAAAAGGGAGGCCTGACTCCACCATGAAAAACTTCGAAAGCATCCTAGCCGCCTACCTGGTCTTC
>DATFZR010000069.1:0-2299 GCA_035314265.1 Candidatus Acidiferrales bacterium | reverse complement strand
CGAACCACTCCCGCACCGTTTCGGCGCGTTCCTCCGCAGGGACCGCGCTCCTGTGGAACGCCCCGGAGACGGCCGCCTGAACGCTTTTCCCTTGGCGCAGCGCTTCGAGCAGGCGGTACGACTCCGGCTCGAGGCGGCGGAAATACACGGAATCGTCGTGCCGGTGCACGGCCAGAAAAATGGACTGGGGCTTCATGGCGCGGAAGCGGCGGAGCGAGGTGCGCTTGCGGCTGGTGACGGCGTTGCTGACGGCCTCCGCATCCTCGGCGCCCTTGTTGACCTCGAGCAGCAGATCGTCCACCGGGTAACTGAGGGCGAGCAACGTGATATAGGGCTGGAGGCGCAGCTTCATTCGCGGATCGAAACGCTCCACCAGATCCTGCGGCTGGAGCGGCGTCTCGCTGGGGCCGTCGAAGGCCACCACCTGGGCCCATTCGAGACGCGCCATATCCAGGGCGGCGCGCGCGTAGGGCCGGACAAAGCGGGGATTCTTCTCAATCCAAGCCGGCATCCTCGAGCCCAGATTGCGCATGGTGTACGACCTGGAAGGACATTCGGCCAGGTAGGCCTCGGACAGGCGGTCGAATCGCTTCTCGCCGATCACGGCGTTCAATCCCGGATAATCGTCGGCAATGCCGGTGAGCACGCGGAACCAGTACTGCCGGTTGTAGATTTCGAGGCGTTCGAAAGACGTGAGCCGGTCGTTGGGTTTGATGAACGTGGAAGCGTACCGCCGCATGGAGCCGCCCGCGGGGGACTGCCGGCGCATGCGGTAGCCCGGGGCCAGGGGCGTCATCACGGCGCGCGCCATTTTGCGTTGGATTTGGGCGAGGTTCACGGGCGGTTCACGGTGACGTTGACGGCCGCAATCATGGCCATTCCCATGGCCATTTTCATCGAATGACGAGCTGGCCTTCGGCCGGAGCCGCGGCGCGCGGGCGCGTGGTCCTGGTGCCCGAGGCGCCCGTAACCGCTTGAAGGAAACGGTTGGCCTTGAGCGCCTCTGCGTGCACTTCCTCGAACGAGGGAATGTGGTCATCCCATTCGAGCAAGGTGGCCGTGGGCCCGCAGCGGCGAATGGCGGCCTCGTAAAGCTTCCAGACGGGATCGATCACCGGGTGGTCGTGCGTGTCCAGGATGTACTTGCGGTATTTCGAATGGCCGGCGATGTGGATCTGTGCGACACGCTCGTGGGGAACGTTTTCCACGTAGTCCATGGGGTTGAAGCTGTGGTTCTGGGACGAGACGTAAATATTGTTGACGTCCAGCAGAATGCCGCAGTCGGCGCGCTCCGCCACTTCGGTGAGGAACTGCCACTCGGTCATCTCGGAAACGTGGTACTCGGCATAGCTGGACACGTTTTCGACGGCCACGGGGACTTCCGTAAAATCGCTCACCTCGCGGATCTTGCGCGCGGTGAGCCTGGCGGCCTCAAAGGTGTACGGCATGGGCAGCAAATCGTGGGTATAGGTGCCGTCCACGCTGCCCCAGCAAAGATGGTCGGAGAGCCACGGAGTCTTCGTGCGGCGCACCAGCCTCTTCAGGCGGCGCAGATGGTCGCGCGCGAGCGGCTCCGCGGAGCCGAAATACATGGAGACGCCGTGCTGGACGACTTTGTAGGCGTCGAGGATCTGGTCGAGCACGCGCAGGGGCTGGCCCGCGTCCACCATGAAATTTTCCGAGATGATCTCGAACCAATCCACCACGGGCTTCTTGGTGAGAATATGGTCGTAATGCGGGATGCGCAGGCCAATGCCAATTCCGTAGTCCGTGAAGCTGTTGAAGCGGCTTGCAGGCATACTTCTCCCTCAAAGCGGAAAGGTGAACCGGCGGGACCGGAGCGAGAGCCCCGGCCCCGCCGGGACAAACAGGAAGGCGCGGTCAGCGCAATTAGCTAGGCTTCTTGGAGCCGTCCGTCGCGCAGCCGCCCTTGCCCTTGCAAGAATTCTTGCCCTTGCAGCCGGCGTCGCCGCTCTTGCAGCCGCCGTTGCCCTTGCAGGAGTTCTTGCCCTTACAGGCATGCTTCTCGGTCTTCTTCTTGGTGCTCTTCGAGGCATCGTCTTGTCCCGACAGCGACTTGGACGCGGCCGCAGTGCTCAACGCAGTGCCGGCAACCAGACCCGCGAACGCGGCGCCTGCCACCAGCTTCTTCATGTTCTTCGTCATTTCTTTTGCCCTCGCTTGATGAGTTTTTTTTCCGGATCAACCGGTGCCCCCGGACGTACAAAGGGCGTGCACCAGGTCTACACCGGTCCAACCGGAGTACGGAAGAAATGGGAAATTAGATGCCCCGAAGGGT
>DATFZR010000068.1:0-2730 GCA_035314265.1 Candidatus Acidiferrales bacterium | reverse complement strand
GGTTTGCGTAGCGCGCTACGCGCTCGGGAGGTTGCGTGGTGGACTTGAGGAAGCGCCCGTAGAGCGCCATGGCCTTGCCGGGGTCGCGGTTCTCCACCAGGCGGTCGAAGAGCAAGCCGTAGTGATGCGCCGCGCGTTCGGCATTGTTCTGCCGCGCGTAGAGGTCGCCCAGCGTCTGGATGGCATCGAGGTTGGCCGGGTAGGCGCCGTGAATCTCGAGGTAGGCCTCGATGGCGTCGTCGAGCCGGTTCTTCTCGATGCTCTTTTTCGCTCGCGCGAGCGTCTTTTCGAGGTCTATCGACATCGTGCATTCTCAGGCGTCCAGCCCACGGAGCAGGCTGGACAACCGCGAAGCGTCAAACCAGTAACTATATACCGCGCCCACGGCAGTCCGAAACCGAAAAGCCGCGGAAGGCCCGGCGGGCGTGAGGAGTGACGGGGCATGGCGTCCAAAGTGGTGGCTGGCGCTGGAAGCGTTTGGTGACGTGCTGCGCATGAGATAGTCGCACGATGTGGAGGCGGAGCGAGCCACGCGCTTGCGCAAAGCCGATGAGTTGCCCCCCACCCCCACCCCCTTTTTTCTGTAACTGTTGATTCTAAAGGTGGTTTAAGTCCTTTGTTTTGTAACTGCGGATTCTAAAGAGGTTACGGACGCACTTTTGGTAACTGCAGATTGTAAAGGGCTTAGGCTGGATCGGCCGCTTGGCTCCCGGACTGGTATGGCGAGGTCCATCGATAACCTTCCGAGTAGAGTATATTCTAGTTAATGGAAAAAGTCAAGCGCAAAGTGCGGGGTCTCGCTAGAATCTTCACTAGAGTCGTTAGAAAGGGGGTAGATGACGACGGACGAGAGATTGCGATTGCAGATTCCGGGCGGGGGAGAGGTTTCCGCGCTGCTGGCGCGACCCTCAGCGCCGCGCTGGCTGCTGATTCTAGGACATGGCGCGGGGGCGGGGATGGAACACACCTTTATGCAGAGCCTGGCGAGCGAGTTGGCTGGAGCGGGTGTGGCTACGCTGCGCTACCAGTTCCCCTATATGGAGCAGCGCCGGCGTGTGCCGGATCCACCGCAATTGCTGATGGCTACGGTGGCGGCGGCTGTGCGGGCGGGTGCGGCGGCAGCTTCGGGCCTGCCGCTATTGGCGGGAGGCAAGTCCATGGGCGGGAGAATGACTTCGCAGGCCGCGGCGGAGGGGTTGCTGCCGGAGCTGAAAGGGTTGGTGTTCTTCGGGTTTCCGCTGCATCCGCCGAAGCGGCCGGGCACTAAGCGGGCGGAGCATCTGGCCAAGGTGACCGTGCCGATGCTGTTTCTGCAGGGGACGCGCGACGCGCTGGCGGATCTGACTTTGCTGCGGCCCATCTGCACGCAACTGGGACGGCTGGCGACGTTGCATATCATCGAGACCGCGGATCATTCTTTCCATGTGCTGAAGAGTGCGAAGAGGAGCGACGCCGATGTGCTGCGGGAACTGGCGCAAACGACGGCAGCATGGGCGGAGAAGATGAAAGGCGCGAATCGAAATCTGAAGACAGAAAAGCGATAGACCGACGCCCCGGGACTGGCTGCCGGAACTTGAGGCGCGAACGGCCTCGATGACGTCAAAACCCCACGGTCAGGAGGGCGCTGGCCGTGGCTACCACTGCTGCACAAGCTGGGCATCTGTGGCACACTGAAATGCTCAGCGGCGCGCATTACACGACGCATTGTTGCGCGCGGCCTCTCTCACACATGGATCCACGGCTCATACGCAATTTCTCGATCATCGCGCACATCGACCACGGGAAGTCCACGCTGGCGGACCGACTGCTGGAGCTGACCGGCTCGCTCACCCAGCGGGAGATGAGCGCGCAGGTGCTGGACTCGATGGACCTGGAGAAGGAACGCGGGATCACGATCAAGGCGAAGAGCATCCGCCTGGAATATACGGCGCGGGACGGGCAGACCTACCGTTTGCACCTGATTGATACGCCGGGGCACGTGGACTTCTCCTACGAAGTGTCGCGGGCGCTTTCCGCGTGCGAGGGCGCGCTGCTGGTGGTGGATGCGAGCCAAGGCGTGGAGGCGCAGACCGTGGCCAATACCTTTCTAGCCGCGGAAAACAATCTGAGCATCGTGCCCGTGATCAACAAAATCGACTTGCCGGCGGCGCAGCCTGAGTTTGCCAAGGAACAAATCGAAAACGTGCTGGCGCTGGCGGCGCAGGACGCGCTGCTGATCAGCGCGAAGAGCGGCCTGGGCGTGGAAGACGTGCTCGAAGCGATTGTGAAGCGCATCCCGCCGCCCGTGGGAGACGCAGGGGCTCCGCTGCAGGCGCTGATTTTCGATTCGTGGTTCGATCCCTACCGCGGGGTGGTGATCCAGGTGCGGGTGAAGGCGGGGCGGATCGCGCCGGGCACGAAAATCAGCATCTGCTCGACCGGGCACGAATTCGAAGTGGAGAGCATGGGCGTGTACACGCCGAAGCCGATGGTGGTGGAGGAGTTCGCGGCAGGAGACGTGGGCTTTCTGGTGGCGAATATCAAGGACGTGGCCGACGCGCCCGTGGGGGACACGGTGGTGGAGGCCGCACGGCCCGCGCCGGCCCTGCCGGGCTTCCAGGCCATTAAGCCGATGGTGTTTGCGGGGCTGTTTCCGGTGAACTCGAGCGATTACGAACTGCTGCGCGACGCACTGGGGAAATTGAGGCTGAACGACGCCGCGTTCTTCTACGAGCCGGAAAATTCGCTGGC
>DATFZR010000067.1:0-3564 GCA_035314265.1 Candidatus Acidiferrales bacterium | reverse complement strand
CGAGTCCATCGCGGAAGTGAACCGGCAGGCGATCCGGCAAGGGCTTCTTGGCTGGCTGCTGGGCTAAACAGTGAGGCGACCAGGCCATTCCGGTGCGGCGGGCGCGGTTCTGGCCATCTTCCTATTCGCGGGCCTTCTAGCGGCACATGCCTCCGTGCAACATTCCGAGAAAAACGCAGCGGCGCGCGTGCGCAATATCCAGAAGACGTTGATCGCGGTGGACACGCACGACGACACTCCGCAGCGCATGCTGTGGGAGGATTTCGACCTGGGGCATCGCGACGCCGTGGGGAATATCGATATCCCGCGGATGCGCGAGGGTGGGCTGGACGCGATTTTCATGTCCATCTGGACGCCGGGGACCATACCGCAGGCGGAGGCCAGCCGGCGGGCGCTGAAGCAGATCGAACTGGTGCGCGCGCAGGTGGAGAAGCATCCCGGGGATTTGCTGCTGGCCACGACAGCGGTGGACGTGGAGCGGGCGCGCAGGGAAAAGAAGATCGCCGTACTCATGGGCATGGAAGGCGGCCACATGATCAACGACGATTTGGAGCTGCTGCGGAAGTACGCGGGGCTGGGCGTGCGTTACCTGACGCTGACGCACGGAGTGGACGATAATTGGGCGGATTCTTCGACGGGCAAGCAGGCACATAACGGGCTGACGCCCTTCGGCAAGCAGGTGGTGCAGGAATTGAACCGGCTGGGCGTACTGGTGGACATCTCGCACGTTTCCGATAAGACGTTCTACGACGCGCTGGAAGTGACGAAGGCGCCAGTGATCGCTTCGCACTCGTCCTGCCGGGCGCTGTGCGACGCGCGGCGGAACATGACGGACGACATGATCCGGGCGCTGGGCAAGAACGGCGGCGTGATCCAGATCAATTTCCATATCGGATTTCTGAGCCAGGAATACGCGGACGCCTCGAAAGCCGCGTCCGCTGAAGTGGGAGAGGCGATCGCTGCGATGGAAAAGAGCTGCGGCGAGAACGAAGCCTGCAAGGTGCGCGGCTACCAGAAACTAAACGACGAGTCCACGGCCGCCGGAAAGCTGCCGAAAGTGAGTTGGGAACGGATTGTGGACCACATTGACCACGCCGTGAAGATCGCCGGCGCCGAGCACGTGGGCCTGGGGTCGGATTTTGACGGCGCGATCATGCCGCAGGGCATGGAGGATGTGTCGCGCTACCAGAGGATTACGGAGGAGCTGGTGCGCCGGGGATATTCCGACCGGGACATCAGCAACATTATGGGCGGCAACGTACTGCGCGTGATGGCGCAGGCGGAGGAAGTGGCACGGAAAATGAGAGGAGAGAAGTGATGAGACTGATGAAGGTATCGAGCTTTCTCGCCGTGGCGGGACTGGCGCTGGCGCAGGCGGCCTCTGCCGGCCAAGCGGCGCCTCCCAAGCCGCCGGCCACAGGCACGGACCCGGCGCTATTGAATCCGGCGCAACTGAACGCCAAGGCGCCGCAGGATTACAAGGTGAAGTTCACCACGACGAAGGGCGTGATCATCGTGGAGGTGCATCGCATCTGGGCGCCGCAGGGCGCGGATCGCTTTTACAACCTGGTGAAGCACCATTACTACGACCAGGCGAGCTTCTTCCGGGTGTTGAAGTCGCCGCGTCCGTTCGTGGCGCAATTCGGGATCAATGCCGACCCCAAGGTGAATGCGGCGTGGCAGACGGCAAACATCAAGGACGACACCGTGAACAAGAGCAACGCTCGCGGCACGCTGACGTATGCAATGGCCGGACCGAACACACGCACCACGCAGATCTTCATCAACCTCGGAGACAATAAGGGGCTGGACGGCATGGGATTTGCACCGTTTGGCGAGGTCGTGCAGGGGATGAACGTGGTGGACTCTCTCTACGGAGACTATGGGGAGGGCGGAGCCGGAGGGCCGGACCAGGGAAGGATACAGGCGCAGGGGAAAGCCTATTTGGACAAGAGCTTTCCGAAGCTGGACAGCATCATTACGGCAGTAGTGATGCCCGGCGAGGGCGACGCGACGGCTCCGGCAAAGGCGCCGGCGAAGGCTCCGGGCCGGTAGACGGGGGCAGGGGCAGGACGCAGAGAGAGTGCTGGACAACACTGGGCAACACTGGGCAACACGCGACAACACGGGAGAACAGGAAACACTGCACAAAGGAGAACGCATGGCCACGAGCGAGCCGGGATTGTATTTGATCTTCGAGACGAACATGGGCGCCTTGCGGTGCAAGCTGTATGAGAAGGAAGCGCCGCTGACGGTGAGCACGATCGTGGGGCTGGCCACGGGGAAGAAGTCGTATCAGGACCCGCGGTCGAGCCAGAAGGTGGAAGGGAAGAAGTTCTACGACGGGCTGACGTTCCACCGGGTGATTCCCGAATTCATGATTCAGGGCGGGGACCCGCTGGGAAACGGAACGGGCGGGCCGCGCGGGCCGGGATTTCCGTTCAAGGACGAATGCGTGGCGTCGTTGAAGTTCGATGTGCCGGGGCGGCTGGCCATGGCCAATTCGGGCCCGGGAACGAACGGCAGCCAGTTTTTCATCACGGAAGTCGCGACGCCACACCTGCATATGCGGCACACGATTTTCGGCCAGTGCGAAAACGTGGATCTGGTGAAGACCATCGCGCGGGTAGCCACAAAAGGCTCGGACATGCCCGCGAAGCCAGTGGTGATCGAACGCGTTACCATCGAGCGGGTGGGGCCGGCTCCCGCCGGGGCACCGGAGCTGTAGCGCGGACGACGCTCTCCGCGGCGGCGGTACATTTGCCTAGCCGGAAGCCTGGGGGCAGAACGAGTGGGCGCAGAATTAGGGCGCGAGGCGCGGAGCACTTCGCTCGCCGATGTGGCGCGCGGAGAGCGCGTAGCGCTGGGCTGGGAGGGTCTGGAAGAATGGGCTCTCTCAGGTTCGGGCATCGTCGTTGCGCTCTCGGCCGGCTGCTTTCTGCTGCACGTGCTATGCAGCGGGCGGTACGGCTACTTTCGCGATGAACTGTATTTCGCGGCCTGCGGCGACCACCTGGCCTGGGGGTACGTGGACCAGGCGCCGCTGATCGCGCTCGTCGCACGGGTAAGCCGCACTCTTCTGGGCGATTCTCTTTTTGCTCTGCGCTTCCTCTCCGCTGTGGCTTCGGGCGCTGCCGTTCTTGTGGCGGGCGCCATCGCACGGGAACTGGGCGGGCAGCGATACGCGCAGGGGCTGGCCGCGCTGACGGTTCTGCTCGCTCCGATCTACCTCACGTTTGGCAATCTGCTCACAATGAATGCGTTCGAACCGCTCTTCTGGGGGCTGTGCGGGCTGCTGGCGATTCGGGCCATCCGCTCGGGGCGGGGAGTCTACTGGCTATGGTTCGGTGTGGTTGCGGGGCTGGGGCTCGAGAACAAACACTCCATGCTGTTCTTCGGCTCGGGAATCTTCCTCGGGCTGCTGCTGACGGAAGAGAGAAGGGTGTTCCGCTCGCGCTGGACCTGGCTTGGCGGAATCATCGCCATGCTGATTTTCCTGCCGAACGTGCTGTGGCAGGCGGGTCATGGGTGGCCAACGCTTGAGTTTCTGCGCTATCGCCAGCC
>DATFZR010000066.1:0-4226 GCA_035314265.1 Candidatus Acidiferrales bacterium | reverse complement strand
TGGCCTTGCTGTTGCTGGTCGGCTCCGGCCTGCTGCTTCGCAGCCTGGTGAGCATCCTGCGCGTGGCTCCCGGCTTCGATCCTCGCGGCGCCGTCGCTTTCGACCTGGACCTGCCGGGCACGCGCTACGGCAAGCCGGAGCAAAGCGTGCAATTCTTTCGCGAGCTGCTGCCGAAATTGAATGCGCTGCCGGGCGTGGTGTCTGCGTCCGCCGTGATGCCGCTTCCCCTCTCCGACAACAGCATCGGAACGTCATTCCAGATTGATGGCCAGCCCGTGGCCAAGAGCGACGAGCCGGGCACTCAGTTCCGCTGCGTCGGCGCCGGCTACTTCAAGACGATGCACATCCCCCTGATTGCCGGGCGCACGTTCAACGAGAGCGACACGCGCACGTCCACCCCTGTGGTGATCGTCAACCAGACGCTGGGAAAGCGCTTCTTCCCCAATGAAAACCCCGTCGGCAAGCGCATCAAGCCGGGCATCTCCGACACCGGCCAATCCGTGATGCGCGAAATCGTTGGCGTCGTAGGCGACGTGCGGCATCGCAGATTGTGGCGCGCCCCCGATCCGGAGTCTTACGCGCCGTACGATCAGGTGGCCATCGGCGGCATGACCGTGGTGGTGCGGGCCGCCGGCGATCCGCGATTGCTGATGCCCGCGATCCGGAAGGAAGTGGCCGCCCAGGACGCGGAATTGCCGCTCTACGGCGTGCGCACGCTTGAGGAATATGTCTCGGGGTCGGTGGCGCAGCGCCGCTTCACGGCCCTGCTGCTGGGAATCTTTGCGGGCCTCGCCCTGGTGCTGGCCGCCGTGGGGCTCTACGGCGTGATGTCCTACGGCGTGGCGCAACGCACGCATGAGATTGGCGTGCGCGTGGCGCTGGGCGCCGAATCGGTGGATGTGCTGCGCCTGGTGGTTGGCCAGGGACTGCGGCTCACCCTGCTCGGCGTGGCTCTCGGCTGGCTGGGGGCGCTGGGCGCGTCGCGGCTGCTCGGTGGAATGCTGTTCGGCGTTTCCGGAAATGATCCCCTCACGTTTGGCGCGGTTGCCGCGATGTTTGTCGCCGTGGCTCTGGCCGCGTGCTACATCCCGGCGCGTCGCGCCGCGCGCGTGGATCCGCTGGTCGCGCTGCGTTACGAGTAGGAGCACGAGTAGAGAGCACGAGTAGAGAGCACGAATAGAGAGCACGAATAGAGAGCACGAATAGAGAGAAGGAGGCGTTCCCATGGGCACGCTCTGGCAAGACATCCGCTACGGCCTCCGCATGCTCCAGAAGAGCCCCGGCTTCACTCTGGTGGCCGTGCTGACGCTGGCACTGGGCATCGGCGCGAACACGGCGCTCTTCTCCGTCGTCAACGGCGTGCTCCTGAATCCGCTGCCCTTCCCGCATCCGGAGCAGCTCGTCCGCATCCACGAGAGCAAAGTGAACTTCGCGACCGGCTCGATTTCCTTTCCCAACTTCCGCGACTGGCGGGACAACAACCGCACCTTCTCCGCGATGGCCGTCACGCGTGGCATGGGGATGAGCTTGACGGGGCTCGGCGAAGCGGAGCGCGTGCGCGTCCAGATGGTCACTTCAGACTTCTTCCAGATTCTCGGAGTGAATGCTGCTATCGGGCGCCTGTTCGCACCGGGCGAGGATGAGATCGGCAGAGCGCCCATTGCACTGGTCAGCGCGGGCTTCTGGAAGCGCAAACTCGGCGGCACGCCCGATGCCCTGGGGAAAGTGCTCACGCTCGACGGTGGAAGCTTCACGGTTGTCGGGGTGATTCCCGCGAGCTTCGACTTCGCAGTCGGCGCCTTTCGCCCAGCCGACGTTTATCTTCCCGTCGGCCAGTGGGGGAATCCTTTGCTGACCGCCCGCACTGCGGGGCTCGGTTTCCACGGCCTGGGCCGTTTGAAGCCGGGTGTCACTCTCGAGCAGGCGCAGGCAGACATGGACGCAGTCACGGCGCAACTCGAGAAGATCTATCCCGACGTGAACAAGGGCGTCGGGGCCAGGATTCGCACACTGCGGCAGGAGATGCTGGGGCGCATCCAGCCTTTCCTTCTCGTGTTGCTTGCCGCCGTGGGCTTTGTGCTGCTGATCGCCTGCGTCAACGTGGCCAACCTCATGCTGGCGCGCTCGGATGCCAGAATGCGCGAGTTTGCCGTCCGCGCGGCGCTGGGCGCCAGCCGCGGGCGCGTAGTGCGGCAACTGCTGGCGGAAAGCCTGCTCCTGGCGATTGCCGGCGGGGCCGCGGGCCTGCTGCTGGCAAACTGGGGCACGCAGGCCGCGCTGCAGTTTGTCCCCGAATCGTTGCCGCGCGCCAACCAGGTGGCGCTCGACGGCCGCGTGCTGCTGTTCACCGTGCTCCTCACGCTGCTCTCCGGCGTCTTCTTCGGCTTGTATCCCGCGCTGCGCCTTTCCAAGCCCGATGTGCAAGAGAGCCTGAAAGAAGGCGGGCGCGGCGCGAGCGGGGCGCGCCATCGCACGCACGGCGCGTTTGTGGTGGCGGAGGTGGCCATGGCGCTCGTCCTGCTGTGCGGCGCCGGCCTGATGATCCGCACGCTCCAGCAGCTTTGGAGCATTGACCCGGGATTCGAGCCGCACAACGTGATGACGTTCGGCGCCGCCCTTTCCCCCTCGATGATGTCCAACCAGACCGCGGAAGCCTCTCGCGCGGCGCTCCGGGAGTTCGACGCGCGTCTGGGCGCTGTGCCCGGCGTGAAAGCGATTTCGCTCTCCTGGGGCGCTGTGCCGCTCGCCGGAGACGATGAACGCCTGTTCTGGATGGAAGGCGCCCGGCCGGCCAGCCCGAACGATATGAATTGGGCGCTCAGCTACGTCGTCGAGCCGGACTACCTGAACCTCATGCAGATTCCGCTGCTGCGCGGGCGTTTCTTCACCGCCAAGGACGACGAACGCGGCGCCCCGGTCGCGGTAGTTGACGACACCCTGGCTCGCAAGTACTTCGCCCAGGAAGATCCCGTCGGAAAACACATCTTCCTCGATGGCGACCCGGGCGCGCCGCCGGTGATGGCGGAAGTGATCGGCGTTGTAGGGCACGTCAAACAATGGGGCCTGGACTCGGATTCCCGGGAACTGCAAGCGCAGTTGTACACGCCTTTCATGCAGCTCTCCGGCCAAAACATGGCGGGTTCGCCTTCCGGCATCAGCGTACTGGTGCGCGGCGAAATCCTGCCGCCGGCTCTGTTCGACGCGCTCCGGCAGACCAGCCGGCGCATGAGCGGCGAACAGGTGCTCTACGGCATGCAAACCATGGAAGAGATCATCTCCGATTCGTTTGCCACGCGCCGGTTCACCATGGCGCTCCTGGGAGTCTTCGCGCTGGTGGCGCTGGCCCTGGCGAGCCTGGGCATCTACGGCGTGATTTCCTACCTGGTGGGGCAGCGAACCCGCGAATTCGCGGTGCGGCTGGCGCTGGGCGCGCAACCGGGCCACGTGATGCGCAACGTGCTCGGGCAGGGCGCGCGGATGGCGCTGCTCGGTGTGGGCCTGGGCCTTCTGGCCGCCATCGGACTCACGCGTCTGCTCGCGCGCTATTCCCTGCTCTTTGGCGTGAGCGCCACCGATCCGGTGACGTTTGCCGCCGTGGCCATTCTGTTAACGATCGTGGCCCTCGCGGCGTGCTACGTGCCGGCGCGCCGGGCGATGCGCGTGGACCCGCTGATCGCGCTGCGCTACGAGTGAGCCCTCCTTCTTGACAACACCCTCCGCGGGGAGGTTCAATGCGCCCACATGCCCGCATCAGGCATAGGAGGATTGACGATGCCCACGGCAATCGAATCCAGCGGAATCATAGAAGCACTTTCCGGCGCGCTGTGGCAGGACGAACGCCTGTTCAGCGCACGCGAACGCGAGTTGCTCGCCAGCGTCCTGCAACACGCCCAGCTCAGCGGCGCCGCAGCGCCCGGGAACGAAGCGGAGGATGAAGCCGTGGTCGGCCGCATTGCCGCCGCCGTCGGCGAAACGATCACCCGCCGCGTCCTGCAAGGAATTCAGGCCGCAACGCAGCTCAGAGGCCCCGGACCGCGCCCGCCCCAATCTGCCGGACCCGGACCACGCCCGCCGACGGCTGGACCGGGACCGCGCCCACCGGGCGGACCGGGACCGCGTCCACCGGGCGGACCGGGACCGCGCCCACCGAGCGGACCGGGACCGCGCCCACCGAGCGGACCCGTACCGCGTCCACCGAGCGGACCCGGACCGCGTCCACCGAGCGG
>DATFZR010000065.1:0-2382 GCA_035314265.1 Candidatus Acidiferrales bacterium | reverse complement strand
GCAGCTCGGGCGGTTCCTCGCCATCGTAGAACAACTGGTAGAGCGGCACCTCAAGGGCGCGCGCGATTTTCTCGATCGTGTCGAGCGCAGGCACTGTGTGCCCGTTCTCGACTCGCGAGATATAGCACCGCAGCAGGCCGGTGCGCTTCTCGATGTCCCCCTGGGACAGTTCTTTGGTTTCGCGGAGCGAACGGATTCGGTCACCGATAATCATAGAGGCATTACACCATAACGATACGTCTCACGCAAGGCCACATACCTGTGAAAATCGTTCTTTTCTTGTCGCAACGCGTCCCATCTACCGGAAACTACTTAGAAGTCCCACCGAATTTGGCCCAATGTGCCCTTCTGAAACGCTCCGCCCTCCCCGTTCCCGCCCTTCCGCCGCCGCCCATCTCCCGGCCTCTTCCGGTATACTCGCTTGAGGACGCGCCCCACCACACCCCTGTAACCTTGCAGTCGCTGGCCGCGTCCCACCGAAGGAGTGAGTTTGGCTGTCGCACAAGCGCGCATCGCTCCTGCCCGCGGGCTTGCCTCTGGCCCCCGTGCGGAGGAGTCTGCCTGCATCCGCAGGGCGCAGGAGGGCGATGTTGCCGCCTTTGAAGAGCTGGTCCGCACGCATCAAAAGCGGGTTCTCGGCATCGTTGCCGGCATTCTCCGCTGGAGCGAGGACATCGAAGACATCGGGCAGCAGGTTTTCCTGAAGGTTTATCTGGCGATCCGCCGCTTCGACGGCCGTTCCAGCTTCTCCACCTGGCTCTACAAGATTGCCGTCAACGAGACCTACGACTATCTCCGGAAGAAGAAAGCCCGGAAGCTGGTCTACGAATCGGATCTGAGCCTCGACCAGGAGGAGCGCCTCAGCCAGAAGCCGCCCGAGGAGCCCACTCGCGCCGCACTCGACCATGCCGACGACCGGCAGGCCGTCGAGCGGCTGCTCTCCGAGCTCGCTCCGGAAGAACGCCTGATGATCGTGCTGAAAGAAGTGGAAGGATATTCCGTCGAGGAAATCAGCCGGGCGATGAACATGAATCCGAACACCGTCAAGGTGCGGATGTTCCGCGCGCGCCGCCGCCTTTCCGATTTGTACAAGCGGCGCTACGGACCGTCGCGCAAGGCTGTGACCCCGGCCAATGGGAGGACGTAACCATGTGGTTTTTCAGTAGGACAAAGCGCGATTGCCGCGCCTTCGAGGCCGCCCTCGAAGATTACCTTGACGCCGGCCCCGGTGGCCGCCCCTCGGCGGTCCTCGCCGCTCATCTCTCCGCCTGCCCCGAGTGCCGCGAAGCCCTCGATGCCGCCCAGGAAGTGAGCGCCATGGTCCGTCACAGCGCCATTCCCGTTCCCGCCGGGCTTGCCGGCGACCCCTACTTCGCCACGCGCGTCGCCGCGCGTATCCGTGCAAACGCCAGCCACGCCGGTGAATTCTGGCCGCAGCTCGAGTCCGCCTCGCTGCGCATGATGGCCTACGCCCTCTCGGTTGCCATTCTCCTCGGCGCGCTTTCCGCCTCGGGAATCACGCGCACCGGTCCTCCGTCTGAGGCTCGCCTCCGTCCGGCCGATCCCCACGCGATTTCTCCGGAGGTGAATCCGGCGCCTATGAATCCCGATGAGGTGGTGATGGCGCTTCTCGGCAGCGACCAGGGGAGGCAGCGATGAAATCGAAAGCAGCCGTTCTGGTTCTTTGCGTTTTCCTGGCGGGCGCCGTGGTCGGCGGCCTCTCCGTTCACCTGTTTGGGGAAAACATGTTCCACACCGGAGCCTCTCCCACGAGCTACCCGATGACCAAGGGTGAAATCCTGCGCCAGTTCGACCGCCAGCTCGCGCTCTCTCCCGCCCAGCACGCCCAGATCTCGGGCATCCTCGACGATACGGTCACCGAGTACAATCGCCTCTACTCGCCCATCAGCATTCAGATTGAAGACGCTCGCCAGCAGGGCCGCACCCGCATCCGTGCAGTCCTCACCCCCGAGCAGCTTTCCAAGTTCGAGGCCTACATCCACCAACTCGACGAGCAGCGCGCCCTGCTGGAAAAGCAGCACGAAAAGTAGCGCAAGAGTGCGGCAGGGTAGCCACGGTCAGACGCCTTACTGACCGTGGGCCTTTCTCTCTGTCTTTCTTCTCTCGTTTCCGTCTTTCCCGCTCCACCCTAAAACGGAATATCCTCATCCGAAACGTCGGGCCCGTGCCCAAACTCCTCCGCCGGAGCCGCCGCCGGCGCCTCCGGCTGGTCCCCACCGCTTGCGCCCGCGCCGCCACCCGCAGCCCCGTCGCCGCGGCCGCCGAGCATCCGAAATGAAGTGCACACGATCTCGTAGCTCGTCCGCTTGTTCTGGTCCCGGTCTTGATACTCCCGCGACTGGATCCGCCCCTCCAAAAAAA
>DATFZR010000064.1:0-2103 GCA_035314265.1 Candidatus Acidiferrales bacterium | reverse complement strand
GCGGTGCCTGCTGGCGCTCGTTGTACTGCTGGCGGCCCTCTATGGAGGCGAAGACATCGTGCTCCGCTACCGCATCTCGCACAACCAGTCGGCCGCGGTCTTCGATCAGGTGCCCGTGTACGAGGCAGGCGAGGTGAAGGGCGGCAAGCTCGAGTATTACTTCGATCAGGGGCAAATGCAGGTCTGCGTGCACGCCATGTTCCCGCACTTCGGAAGCGCGCCGTGCTGGTACGTCACCCGCCACAGGGAGCAGCGCATCACGCAAGCATTGCCGGGCCGCTTGCCGGACGCGTTGCCGAGCCCGTTGCCGGACGCGCAGCCGGACCCGTCGTCGCGCGCTGCCGCCGCGGGCGCGCTGATTCGCTAGATTGAGAGCCGGCGGAAAGGTTGCGCCCGGTCCGGTCCTCAGCGCCGCCCGCCGCTTTGCCCAGCCAGGCTGTCCCGGCGAATCCTGCTGACCATCCCGCGCCAAGGTTCAAGTTCAGTCCCCCGCGTGCCGATAACCACAAGGGAAGCGCACCCGGCCATCGAAGCCCAGACGCGTCGCCGCGTCTCGCCGGGTGTCCCTGTAACGTTACGCGCGATTCCACGGGCAATTGGACGGGATGTTGGGGAGCTGCCATGAACCATAACCAGAGCGTCAAGGCCACTATTCTGATCGCAGACGACGAGCCGGCCAACCGGGAAATCCTATCCGAACTCCTGGAGCGAGAGGGATACCACACCGTACAGGCCGAAGACGGAGCCATCGCCCTCGAGATGCTCCGCGGCAAGCGCGTGGACCTCGCGCTTCTGGACGTGATGATGCCGGGCCGCACGGGCTATGCGGTGTGCCACGAAGCCAAATCCGATCCCGATACGCGGCTGATCCCCATCGTCCTGGTGACCGGCCTGAACCGGAGCGAGGACAGGATCAAAGGGATAGAAGGCGGCGCGGATGATTTTCTCAGCAAGCCGGTAGACCGCGCCGAGCTTCTGGCGCGCGTGCGCTCCCTTCTGCGCCTGAAGCTGTTTACAGACGAGTTGGAAAGCGCGGAGACGGTCCTGTGCAGCCTGGCCATCAGTATCGAGGCGAAAGACCCTTACACAGTGGGCCATTGCGACCGCCTCTCCGTCTATGCGGAGGCCATGGGCAAACGCGTGGGGCTCAATCCGGAGCTTCTGATCGCGCTGCGGCGCGGCGGCATCGTCCACGACCTCGGAAAAGTGGCCGTGCCGGAGCACATTCTCCGCAAGCCCGGCCCGCTTACACCCGAGGAACGCAAGATCATGGAAGAACATCCGGCGGCCGGGGAGCGCATTTGCGCGCCGCTCAAATCGTTCCGCAATGTGCTGCCCATCATTCGCCACCATCACGAGAAGCTGGACGGCAGCGGTTACCCTGACGGGCTGAAAGGAAGCGCCATTCCGCTCACGGCGCGCATCCTGAGCGCCGTGGATATTTACGACGCGCTCACCACCGACCGGCCCTACCGCAAGGCTCTCTCCCGGGAACAAGCCCTCCATACCATGAATGAGGAAGTGAAGCGCGGCTGGTGGGATCCTGACCTGGTGATGGAACTCGAGACCGTGCTCGACGAGCCGGAGGCGGAAGAGTTGCTCCGCGCGGCCGGAACCCACCGCTGATCCGCGGCCCGCAAAGCCTGTAGCGCAGGGCGGCGAGCCCTGCGGCCTTTCTGTCCCAAATGACGCTAACCAAACTTGGGAATGCCGATGGACTGGAAGGGGTCGAAATCCTGCTGGGTAGCGAAAGGCCGCAGGGAAATTCGGCGCGCGCTACAGCCTGCGAACGCCCGAGCCGGCACTGCCATCCACAGGCATCTGATTCCCCGCCAACACCGTATTCGTGTCCGGCAGCATGCTCAAAGACCCCGAAATCTTACGAATCCTCGGCGCCAGGAACCAGATCGCGCCCGCAATCAGCGCCGCGAGGAGCACGCAAATCACCAGCACGCGTCCCCAGTGCCGCTTCTGCTTGTACTGCACCACGGAATGGGCCTTCGGCATCTTTCCAGCGTAGCTACTGGGCGTCGGAGCAGCCACGTGTTCATGGTCCGCCGGCGGCGGCGGTGGTGGTGGCGGCGGTGGCGGCACGGGCGGATG
>DATFZR010000063.1:0-2123 GCA_035314265.1 Candidatus Acidiferrales bacterium | reverse complement strand
GTTTTGCGCGAGTCGAAGGAAGCCAACCCGGATATTCCCGTAATCCTGATGACCGCTTACGGCTCGGTGGAAGAGGCCGTGACGGCCATGAAGCAGGGCGCCTTCGACTTCATCCAGAAGCCGGTGGACCTGGACCATCTGAAAATCCTGGTGGAGCGCGCGGCGCGGCAGCAAGACCTGCTGCGCGAAAATCTGGTACTCCGCGAGGAGTACGCCTCCCGCTACGGATTTCCGCGCATTGTGGGCGAGCACCCCGCCATCCAGGCCGCCGGCCAGCAGGTGCAGCGCGTGGCAGCCACGGATTCCACCGTGCTTCTGCTTGGCGAGAGCGGCACGGGCAAGGAATTATTCGCGCGGGCCATTCACCATCTCTCCCGGCGCAGCACGCAGCCCTTCGTGGCGCTGAACTGCGCGGCCATCCCCGAAGGCCTGGTGGAGAATGAACTCTTTGGCCATGAGAAGGGGGCCTACACGGGCGCCGGCAACCGCAAGATCGGAAAAATGGAGATGGCCCACCGGGGCACGCTGTTTCTGGACGAAATCGGCGAGTTGCCGATGATGACCCAGGCAAAGCTGCTGCGCGTGCTGGAGGAGAAGCGGTTCGAGCGCGTCGGGGGGACGCAGGCGGTGGAGGTGGACGCGCGCATTCTCTGCGCGACGAACAAGAATTTGGAAGAGGCTGTGGCCGCGAAGACGTTCCGGGAGGACCTCTACTTCCGCATCGCAGGCATGCCGCTCACCATCCCGCCGCTGCGCGAGCGCGGCAACGACGTGCTGCTTCTGGCCGGACATTTTCTCGAGAGGTTTTCGCGGGAACTCTCGAAGCCCGGACTGCGGCTGAACGACGAGGCGCGCGAGCGCGTGCAGGAGTATGCCTGGCCGGGGAATATCCGCGAGCTGCAGAACGCCATCGAGCGGGCGGTGATCCTGGCGGACGGGGTCGAGATTGGACCCAAGGACCTGCGGTTGCCTGCCGCGCGGCCCGCGCCGGGGGCCGTGTCTGCCGACGTGGCTGGAGAAGATTTCTCCTGGGAAGGGACACTCGAAGAGGTGATGCAGCGAGCGACGTCGCAGGTGGAGCGATCGAAGATTGAGATGGTCCTGAAGGGTTGCAAGTGGAACAAGACGCGCGCTGCCGAGCAGTTGGGCGTGTCATACAAGACGTTGCTGAATAAAATCCGCGATTTGCAGATTCCCGACTGAGTCTTTCCCCCGGACAAATGGAGAAATTGGCGGCAGCTGAGGGCGCGGGAGCGCCCCAGCCCTCCGCAAGACTTTTTGCTAACCGAAACGGGCTTTCGCACGTCTATATGCTTCGGCGCTACATATGGGGGTGATGGAGATGGGGAATGCGGAGCTGAAGAAGGGCGCGGCAGAGGTGCTGATTCTGTCGCTGCTCGAGCGGCGGGCGCGGCATGGATATGAGATTGCCAAGCGCATCGAGGAGGGGTCCGGCGGCGTGGTGGATTTCCACGTGGCGTCGCTCTACCCGATGCTGTACCGGCTGGAACGCCGCGGCTGGATTGCGGGGCAGTGGGTAGAGAAGCCGGGGCAGCGCCGGCGCAGGTACTACCGCCTGACGGCGGCGGGACGCCAGGCGCTTCCGGAACAACGGCGCAGTTGGCGGGAGTTTATTCGCGCGATCGAGCGCGTGGTGCGGCTGGGCCATGCGTGATTGGAAGCAATACGTACGCGAGCGCCTGGGGCGGCTGGAGGTTGGCCCGGAGCGGGAGTACGAGATCGTCGAAGAAATCTCCCAGCAGCTCGAACAAGCCTACAACGACGCGCGCGCGCGGGGAGCGGAGGACGCCCAGGCTTTTTCCGCCGCAGCAGGGCAGATTCCAGACTGGCCGGCGCTGGCGCGTGAGATCTGCACGGCGGACAGGTCGGAAAGCGCCGCCATTCCCCGCCTGCCCGAACAGTGGAAATTGGCAAATCGCGAAGAGCATTTCCGCCGGGGAGGTTCCCACATGCTGGCCGACCTGACGCAGGACCTGAGGTACGCGGGACGTATGCTGCGCAAGCATCGCGGTTTTGCCGCGCTCGTTGCGCTTACGCTGGCGCTGGGGATTGGCGCCAACTCCACAATCTTCTCGGTGGTCTATTCCGTGCTCTTGCGGCCG
>DATFZR010000062.1:0-8103 GCA_035314265.1 Candidatus Acidiferrales bacterium | reverse complement strand
GTGACGGCCGAGTGCGTCTGCTCCAGGCATTGCTCGCGCGAAATCTTCAGCTTGTGGCGCAGGTGGATGTCGGAAGTGGCCAGGAACGTGTGGATGCGCGGATTCGCGGCGCGCTCGATGGCCTGCCAGGCGCGCGTGATGTCGTCACGGCCGGCCCGGGCCAGCGCCGCGATTTTTGGCCGGCGCACCTTCGCAGCCACCGCGCGGGCCGCCTCAAAATCGCCCTCAGAGGCTACCGGGAAGCCTGCTTCGATCACGTCCACACCCAGGCGGTCGAGCTGGCAGGCCATGCGCAGCTTTTCTTCCAGGTACATGCTGCAGCCCGGGGCCTGCTCGCCGTCGCGAAGCGTGGTGTCGAAGATAGTTATGGTTTCGCGCGCCATGCCGTGCCGCCTGTGCTTCCCAGGGGAGAGTCTGGCCTTGCGCTCTTGATAACGCAAGATTATATTTCTTCTGGTAGGATAAGAAACTGTTATTCTATAAGAGTGCCCTGCGGTAGGGCATCGGGCGCAAGACCGCAATTTAGCGGACAGGGCCGGACTTCCATGGAACTCTACGAACTCGAAACGTTTCTTGCCGTCGCGGAGGAGGGAAGCTTCTCCCGCGCCGCCCAGCGGCTGCACCGCACCCAGCCGGCCATCAGCCAGACCATCCGCCGCCTGGAAAATGACCTGGGGGAGGCGCTGTTCGACCGCTCCTCGCGCCACGGCCAGCTCACGGATGCGGGCCTGGTGCTGCGGGAATATGCACAGAAACTGCTGAATCTGCGCTCCGAGGTGCGTGGGGCGCTCACCGAACTGCGCAGCGGGGAACGCGGGAAACTCTCCATTGCCGCCAACGAGTTCACGTCGCTCTACCTGCTTCCGCTGCTGCATGAGTTCCGCCGCGCCTGCCCGATGGTGCGCATATCGGTCACCCGGTCGCTGGGCAGCCGCGTGCCCGAGGCTGTGCTGAATCACAGTGTGGAAATGGGAATGCTGTCCTTCATGCCCGAGGATCCGGAGCTGCGCTCCGTGGTGGTGGCCACAGACGAGCTGGCGTTTGTGGTGCACCCCAAACATCCGTTGGCGGGGGCGCGCAAGGTGAACATCCGGGAACTCGGCGCGCAATCGTTTGTGGCGCACCACGTGCCTTCGCCGCAACGCGCGAAGGTGCTGGCTACTTTCCAGAGGCACAAGACCCCCCTGCACATGGAGGTGGAGCTGCCCACGCTCGAGGCCATCCGGAAATTCGTGGCCATGGGCAACGGAGTGGCATTGGTGCCCGCCGTATGCGCCCAGGGCGATTTGCAACGCGGCGACCTTGTGCGCGTTCCCGTGCCGGAGCTGCAGTTCGAGCGGAAGATCCGCATCGTGTACCGCAAGAAGGCCAACCTATCGCACGCCGCCCGGGCGTTTCTGAAGGTTGCGGAAGCGCATGCGCGGAAGCCCGGCAGCACAAATCTGTTCGAGCGCGAACGGTAGCGACTGCCCTTTTCGCCCCTGCAAACCTTCTTCAACCCAGGTCCGGTGGCGTCTCGAAGCGCACCAGGTCCGCCCGGAAGCCCCGCGTCTTCCAGGCTCCGTACACAATGCCGAATAGCATCCAGGCGGCGCCGGCGAGTTTTGCCTGCCAGCCCAGGTTCAGCCAGATAAAGAGGCAGATGGCGAAGCCCAGCGCGGGCGATACGGCCCTCGTCCAACGCTTTTCCTCCGCGCGCAAGTAGTAGCGCACGAAGGCGGCCGCGTTTACCCCCATGAAGGCGATAAATGCCCCGAAATTCAGCATTTCCGCCCCCATTTCGTAGCTCATGGCGAAGGCGCCGGCGAGCGAAATCCCGCCCACGAAAAGCACGTTGTTCGCCGGGATACCGTGCCGCGCCGAGATGGCGCCGAAGAAGCGTTTGGGGAGCGCGTTGTCGCGCCCCATCCCATACAGCAGGCGCGCGGCGCCCAGTTGCGAGGCCATGCCGGAGCCGATCGTGGCGACGAGCAGCGTGGCGTTGACGAGGGAAAAGAGCCACGGCCCTCCGGCACGGCCGGCCACGTAGACATAAGCCGTGTCCACGTCTGGAAACTTCAAGCTCGAGGGCCATACGAGCTGTGCCGCGTAGACCTCCACCGAGGCCAGCACGCCCGTAATCAGGCAGGTGAGCACGGTGGCCAGCATGATGTTGCGGCGGGGATTCTCCACCTCCTCGGAGAGCGTGGAAATGCCGTCGAAGCCGATGTAGGTGAGCGCGGCGATCGAGGTGCCCGCAAACAGCGCTTTGGCGGAGAAGGTGGCCGGGTCGTAGAACGGGCGGGTAAGGAACCCCGGCCCCTGCGGCGGAAGCCCGTGCAAATAGCGCAGCACGGCCCACAGGAATACGCCCACCACCAGAAGCATGGCTCCGGCCAGGACCTCGTTGATGCGCGCGGAGGTCCGCACCCCGCGCAGGTTGAGCGCGGAGAACAGGGCGGCGAAGAACACGCACCAGGCCCAGTAGGGGACCGTGGGCGCAAAGTTGCCGGCAGCCTTGCTGCACCAGATCGTGCAGATCAGCGGGTTGAGCATGTAGTCCATAGCCATGCTCCACCCGGTCACGTACCCCAGGGCGGGGTGCAGCTCGCGGCCCACGTAGGTGTACGCCGAACCCGCACTGGGGTAGGCGCGTGCCATCCGCCCGTAACTGACGGCGGTGAACAGCATGGCCACCATGGCCACCAGAATCGTGGTGATTACGTGGCCGTGAGCCGTTTCGCTCACCACGCCGTAGACAGGCATGGGAGCCGTAGGCTGGACGACAATCAGGCCGTAGACGATCAGGTGCCAGAGCGTTAGCTGGCGGCGCAGGTGAGGAGTGTCGGCGGGACCGGTTGCCACGGCCGGTAGTGTACCCCCCCGACGCAAGCCCTCATTCAAGCTCAGCGAACACTCGCGCAGCCCCTGCCATACCGCGGGGATTGGTGGGAAGGCAGGCCGGTTCCAAGCCGGATGTTGTCAGGTTTATCTTGACTTATAGTCGTATCCGACCTATGGTCTGTAACGCCTATGAGTCAACAACATAGCCAGCAACCCGCCTCCCCTGCTTCTCCGGCTCGGCGTTCCGCCCGGCGCGAGCGTCGCAAGGCCGAAACCTACGAGCGGCTGATGCGCGCCGCCCTGCGCCTTTTTGCCGAGCGCGGGCTGGCCAACACAACCGTCGAGCAAATCACGGAAGCCGCCGACGTGGGGAAGGGAACCTTCTTCAATTACTTTCCCACCAAGGAGCACGTCCTCCTGGCCTTCGGCGACACGCGAATCAAAAAAATCGAAGCGGCACGCGATGAAGCTGCCAAAGGCGGGCAGCCGTTCTGGCAAGTTCTGCGCAAACTGGCGCATTCCCTTGCCGAGGAGGCCAGCCATACGCCCGGCCTTCTGCGCAGCATTCTGGTGGCTCCGCTCTCGAGCCAACCCGTGCGCGAGTCCATGGTCGTGAAGCTGGCCGAGGGACGCGCCGTGCTCACGCAGCTCTTCGAGATTGGACAGGAGCGGCGAGAGATACGGACAGATTTGTCGAGCGCCCATATGGCCCGTGGACTCCAGCAGTCGATATTCGGGGCCCTTGTTTTGTGGTCGCTCGACCCGCGCGGGGATTTGATCGCCTGGCTGGACCTGTGGCTGGAGATGTTCCTGAGCGGGCTCGATCCGAAGCCTGAGGCGTCGCGCCGCGGGCGAAACTGGAAGGGCTAGGTTGATGAATCTGACCTACAGGCAAATATGGCTAATGGTCACTACGGGGTTTGCCCTGGTGTGCCTTCCGCTCGTTGCGCGTGCCCAGCAGCAGCCGAAACCTGCCTACCTGACCCAGCCTGCTTCGACGCAACCGGGCCAGCCACAGACACCCCCCGCTGCGCCAGCGGAAGGTGACTCCAGCCGGCTGAGCCTGCGCCAAGCCATCACCCTGGCACTGAAGAACAATCTGGGCGTGCGCATAGCTGGGACGCAAATTGACGAAGCCGCGGGAACCCAGGAGCGCAAGCAGTCTGCATTGCTTCCCCACGTGACCACCGAGTCTTACGCGAACCTCCAGAATCGCAACCTTCGTGCCTTCGGGTTCGGCTTCGCCGGCGTGCCGATTCCCCTCGTCGTAGGCCCATTCTCGAACTACGACTTCCGGTTCTATGCGGACCAGACCCTGGTTGACCTCCAGGCCTACCACACCCTGCAAGCGAGCAAGAGGAGCCAGGACGCCACCAAGCTCACCTACCAGGACACCCGCGATCAGGTGATCCGCCAGGCGGCCGGCTACTACCTGGACGCCCAGGCCTCGGCCTCGGAGGTCGAGGCAGCAGAGGCTCGCGTGTCCACCTCGCAGGCCCTCGAAAAGCTGGCCCAGGACCAGCACGCAGCGGGCCTGGCCACAGGTATCGATGTGCTGCGCGCGCAGGTGCAGTTGCGGCGCGACCAGCAAAGCCTGCTGGTGGCCCGGCAGGCCTACCAGACCGCGCTGCTGGTGCTGCAACGGTTCATCGGGGTGCGGCCAGGGGCGCCGATTGAGCTGGCAGACAAGCTCGGCTTCCGCGGCCTGGCCCCTCCCGAAATCGAGCAGGCCCGGCAGACCGCCCTCGAGGCGCGCTCCGACTATCGCTCGCTGCGCGTGCAGCGCGAGTCTTTGGTCGAGCAGCAGAAGGCCGCGCGCGCCCGCTACCTGCCAAAGCTGGGCGTAAGCGGCAACTACGGGGGCCTGGGGCGAAACCTGGGCGAGCTTCCCGGCACCGGCCTGATCCAGGGCACCCTCTCCTTTACGGTCTTCGACCGCGACCGGAATGGCGAGCAGAAGCAGCTGGCAAGCCAGGTCCAAAGAGTGGACGCGCAGATCAGCGACCTGGAACGCGGCATCGAGCAGGACCTGAGAAAAGCCGTGCTGGACCTGGAATCCGCCGGGCAGCAAGTGAGCGTCACGCAAGCGGGAGAAGACCTGGCCCGCAGCGAACTGAAGCTGGCCGAAGACAGGTTCCGGAACGGCGTCACAGACAACATCGAAGTCATCACGGCGCAAAGCTCTCTGGCGAACGCGCAGGACGATCACATCCTGGCGCTGGCCCGCCATGCGGACGCACGGATCGCGCTGGCACGAGCCCTCGGGGCAACCGAGAAAATCTTCGAAAGCTATCTGGGGTCGCAGTGAACGGGCTCCCAGCCTTTCGAAACGAGAAGGTGAGCGAGCGATGAAGCGCGTACTCCCGATTCTTCTGCTGGCGGCCGCGGCAGCGGCGGCCTACTACTACTACCCCCAGTGGTTCCGGAAGTCCGCCCCCGACGGGGAAATGAAGCTCTCCGGCAATATCGAGGCGCACGAAAGCCTGGTGAGCTTCAAGGTGGCCGGACGCATCCTGGACCTGCCCGTCCAGGAAGGCCAGGCGGTAAAGGCCGGCCAGTTGCTGGCGCGGCTCGATAGCGACGACTATCGCCAGCAGGTGGCCGTGGACGACGCCACGCGTCACGTGCGCGAGCGGCAGTTGCAACTCGCTCTGGCCGGCAGCCGCACGCAAGACGTTCAGGCGGCCTACCAGGCCCTGCTCGACGCAAAAGCGGATCTGGAGCAGAAAGAGCTGGACCTCCAGCGCTACGAGACGCTCTACGCCAAAGACGAAATCGCCGGGCAAACGCGCGACCTGGCGCGGACCAATGTGACGCGGGCAAAAGCGATGCTCGCCAAGCAGGAGCAAATCTACAGCGAACTCGAAGAAGGCACGCGCAAGGAAGAAATCGCCGTGGACCACGCCAACACGCACCAGGCGGAACAGAACCTCGATCTCTCGCGCATTCGCCTGGGTTACACCACGCTCACGGCCCCGCTGAACGGCGTGATCCTGGTGCGGCAGGCGGAGTTGGGCGAGGTGATGTCTCCCGGCACGCCGGTGGTGACGCTCGCCGACCTCGACCACATCTGGGTGCGCGTGTACCTGCCGGAAACGGATTTAGGACGCGTGCGCTGGGGCCAGGACGTCTCCGTGCGCACAGACACCTATCCCGCAAAGAGCTACCACGGGCACGTTTCCTTCATTTCCTCCGAGGCGGAGTTCACTCCGAAGAGCGTGCAGACGGAGAAGGAGCGCGTGACCCTGGTGTACCGGATGAAAGTAGACGTGGACAATCCGAACCTCGAACTGAAGCCCGGCATGCCGGCCGATGTTTATCTGCCGCGGCCATAGGCGGAAAAAATGGACGCTGTCGCACCGGCAATCATCGTTTCCTCCCTCGCCAAACACTTTGGAGAAGTGCGCGCGGTGGATGGGCTGAGCTTCGACGTCCACGCCGGCGAGATCTTCGGATTGGTAGGACCGGACGGCGCGGGCAAGACCACCACCATGCGCATCCTGGCAGGCGTGCTGGCGCCCGACGCGGGTTCCGCCACCGTGGCGGGCTTCGACGTGGGCCGCCACCCGGAATCCGCCAAGCACCATTTGAGCTACATGCCGCAGCGCTTCGGCTTGTACGAAGACCTTACCATTGACGAGAACATCCGCTTCTACGCGGACCTGTTCGGCGTGCGCAAGGCGCAGCGCGAGGCCCGCGCCACGGAATTGCTGGCCGCCGCGGGGCTCGAGGAATTCCGCGAACGCATGGCGGGCAAGCTCTCCGGCGGAATGAAGCAGAAGCTGGGCCTGATCTGCGCGCTGATTCACCGGCCGCGCGTGGTGCTGCTGGACGAGCCGACGAACGGAGTGGACCCGGTTTCGCGCCGCGATTTCTGGGCCATCCTGTATTCCCTGCTGGACGAGGGCGTGGCCATCCTCGCCTCCACGTCGTATCTCGATGAGGCGGAGCGCTGCCACCGCGTGGGACTGATCCATCAGGGACGCATGCTTTTCTGCGACACGCCTGCCGAGCTGAAGGGGAAATTTCCGGGCGTAGTGTTGGCGCTGCGCTCAACCGCGGCCGCGCAGGCCATGCATGCGCTGGCCTCCGCCCCCGGCGTGCGCAGCTCGGTGCTGGTGGGCGACGGCATCCACGTGTTTGTAGACGCCGCGCCCGAGCGTCCCGCGCAGCTTCGCGCCACGCTGGAAGCGATGGGAATCCCGGTGGATTCCCTGGAGCCCCAGGCGCCGAGCATCGAAGACCTGTTCGTCTCCGCGGTCGAGCCCCACGGCGCCGCGGCTGCACCGGAGAGCCGGCTGTGAGCGGCAACGGATTCTCGGTGACGGTTGAAAAGCTCACCAAGCGCTTCGGCGATTTCACCGCGGTAGACGGAATCAGCTTTGAAACCAGGCGCGGAGAGGTGTTCGGCTTCCTGGGCCCCAACGGCGCCGGAAAATCCACCACAATCCGTATCCTCTGCGGGCTGTTGATTCCCACGTCGGGCCGCGGAACGGTGGCCGGCTTCGACGTCACCACACAGTCCGAGGCCATCCGCCAGCAAATCGGCTACATGTCGCAGAAATTCTCGCTGTACAACGACCTTCGCGTGATTGAAAACCTGCACTTCTTTGCCGGACTGTACAGCGTTCCCGCCGCAGACCTGCGGCAGCGCACAGCCTGGGCCGTGCATATGGCGGGCCTCGATGGGCGCGAGCAATCCATCACGGGTTCGCTGCCGGTGGGATGGAAACAGCGGCTGGCGCTGGGCTGCGCGGTGCTGCACCGGCCGCCGATCGTGTTTCTCGACGAGCCCACTTCCGGCGTTGACCCCGTCTCGCGCCGCCAATTCTGGGAATTGATCCACCAGATGGCTGCCGAGGGTGTAACCGTCTTCGTCACCACGAACTACATGGACGAGGCGGAGTATTGCAACCGCCTCGTGCTGATTGACCGCGGCCGCATCGTGGCCATGGGCACTCCCACGGAATTGAAGCGCAGCTCGATGAAAGGGCAGCTTCTGCTGGTGGAGTGCGAGCCGCTGGGCCCGGGGCTCGAGGCGCTGCGCACGGCCCCGGGCGTGGAGGATGCCGCGGTGTTCGGCCGGGCGCTGCACGCCGTTGTGGCGGATGCGCGCGCGGCCGCCGGGCCGATCCGCCAGGCGCTGGCCGCGAAAAATGTGGTGGTCAGCCGCGTGGAGCCCATCCCGCCCACGCTGGAAGACGTGTTCGTGGCCCTCACCACCACGCGCGGCGCGCGGAAGGCGGCCCATCCATGAGCCTGCGGCGCATCGTGGCCATC
>DATFZR010000061.1:0-15690 GCA_035314265.1 Candidatus Acidiferrales bacterium | reverse complement strand
GGCCGCCGCGCGAACCGCTGCTGGAACGGAATCCCCCATCCGGATTGTGCCTGCGACCTCGTCGCGAACCGCTGCGCCTACGCGCGTGTTCGTTACGCTGCCGGGCACAGCCCGCCTGGCCGCCGTGGAAGATGCGTGGCGCGCGGCGGCGGAGAAAGACGGGGTAAAGTTCGAGCGCGCCGGCGCCGGCCCGGACGCTGCGGTCTATTCGCTGACGGCCGGAGGGCAATCGCTGCTGCTTCTGGAGGTGTTTCAACTGGAGGGGGGCTCCGGTGGCGCTCCTGCTGAGGCCGCCAATTCGGGGAACGGGCCGGCGAGCGCGCTGGCGTCAGGTGCCCAGCTCGCCGTCATCGTGGACGATCTTGGTTACGACCCTGCGGCCGCGCGTGCTGCGCTTTCGCTTCCCGGGCGCGTGAGCGTGGCCATCCTGCCGAACCTGCCTGATTCCTCGGCCATTGCGGAAGAGGCGTTTCGCCGCGGCGTCGAGGTGCTGCTCCATTTGCCGATGCAATCGCTGGGTGGAGACGGCAAAGCGGAAAAAATCGAGCTGCGCGTTGGAGAGCCTGCCGGAGAAGTGAACCGTGTGCTCGGCGAGATGCTGGCCAGCGTTCCGCATGCCGTGGGCGTGAACAACCATCAGGGCTCGCGGGCCACGGCAGACGCGGCGCTGATGGCCGCGCTGGCGGGCGATCTACGCGAGCGGGGGCTCTTCTTCATCGACAGCCGCACGTCGGGCGCCAGCATCGCGCTCGATGCGGCGCGACGCGCCGGGGTGCCCGCGGCGGGCCGCAACGTTTTCCTGGATGACGACGAACAGCCGGCGGCAATCCGAAAACAGCTCGAACGCGCCGAGCACGTGGCGCGCGAGCAGGGGTTCTGCGTGGCCATTGGCCACCCGCACAACGCCACGCTCGATGTGCTGGCGGAAAGGCTGCCGGAAATCGAGGCTCGGGGCGTGCGCCTGGTATTTGCGTCGGAAATCCTGAAGAGTGCCGCGGGAACGCGTTAGGTATCCCGCGTGGTTACCGGAGCGTCTCGCGCACCAGGGTGGCCACTTCTTTGGCCAGCGACCAGGCGCCGGTCAGGCCTGGGGATTCGATTCCGATCAGATGGATTAGGGAGGGAATCTGCGGGTCGCGTTCTACCACGAAGTCGGCGGGCTCTTTCGGATGCGCCGAGGCATCTCCCGTGGGCGCGGCTAGCTTTGCGCGAATGCCGGAGTACGCAGGGCGAAGATCTGCTTCGGTGATTTCCGGCAGGAGTTCGCGGGCGCCGCGGGCAAATTCGGCGATGGGGACGCGGTTGCTTTCGTAGTCTGTCTTGCTGGCCACGGGGCGCGCGGTGGGGCCGACGAGCAGGGTGCCCCACAGCGTTTTGGTGAGATGCAGGCCGAGCGAATAGATTCCGGCTTCGGGCATGGGGTAGACGAGCGAGTGCACCAGATGCGCCGTGCCGGGCGCCATCTCGCAGTAGTCGCCGCGCACGGGCTGGATTTTGTAGCGCGTGAAGCCGGTGAGCGCGGCCACTTCGTCGGCAAACAGGCCGGCGCAGTTGACGACGGCGCGCGCTTCAATGGTTCCGCGCTCGCTGGTCACGCGCACGGCGGCGCCGGCGGGTTCGATGGCGGTGACCTTCGCATGTGGCAGCACGTTTGCGCCGCGTGACGCAGCCACGCGGGCGTAGGCCTTCACGAGTTCTTCGCTCATCACCAGGCCTGAGGAAGGCACTTCGAGTGCGGCGCGGCCCGCCACATGCGGCTCGCGCGAATGCAGCTCCGCCTGATCGATCATGCGCAAGCCGGTCACGCCATTTTCCTCGCCGCGCTTCATCAGCGCCTCGAGCTGCGGCACTTCGCCGGTGGTCGCGGCCACCACCACTTTGCCTGTGTGGCGGTGCTGCACGCCGTGCGCCGCGCAGAATTCGTAGGTGAGCCGGTTGCCCTCGACGCAGTGGCGCGCCTTGCGCGAGCCGCGCGGGTAGTAGATGCCTGAATGGATTACGCCGCTGTTGCGGGAACTCGCGCCCATGCCGAGCTGCGGCATTTCTTCGAGGAGAAAGACGTCGTCGCAGATGCCAGCCGCTTCCATGGCCACGGCGCATCCCACCACGCCGCCGCCGATGATCACCACGTTTGCTGTTTCGCGTTCAGCCATGCCCAGTTATCGAAATCCCCTCTGACGGCTATTCCACCACGCCGGCGCCGCCGAATAGAAATGCGGAGTCTACCAAGCGCGCGCCGGCGCCGTCGTGGACGGCAAAATTGCTGTTGTCCTTGCCGTTGTAGTCCCTCTGCCAAAGGGAAGCGCTGCCGAAGTCGCCCTGTTTATTGAGCGCGTAGAACTTGATGTGGAACTGGCGCAGCTTGTCCATGTTGTTGTTGTAGTTGCGGGCGATGCGCTTGACGGCCTCGAGACACGCTTCGGTGGGCGAGGCGCCGCGGCGCATGGCTTCGACGATGGTGTGGCCGCCAGCGACCTTGATATTCTCTTCGCCCTTGCCCGTGGAGCCCGCGGCGCCGATGTCGTTATCCAGAAAGAGGCCCGCCCCGATGATGGGGGAATCGCCCACGCGCCCGGGGATTTTCCAGGAGAGGCCGGAAGTGGTGGTGGTGCCGGAAATGGCGCCGCTCGCGTCCACGGCCAGGCAATTGATGGTACCGGTGGGCGGATGGAGAACCACGTCTTCGATGTGGGCGGCCCAGGCTTGTTTTTCAGGCGTGTTCAGCATCGCGGCGAGGTCCGCCTTCCAGGCGGGGCTGTCGAGACCGGGGCGCCAGTTCTTGCTGGTTTTCGCCTTCCAGGCGAGCCAGGCGATGCGCGAGCGTTCGGTGAGCAGGTTCATGTCTTCGAAGCCTTCGTCCACGGCAAAGCGGCGCGCGCCTTCGCCCACGATCATGACGTGGTTGGTGCGCTCCATGACCACGCGGGCGACGAGCGACGGATTCTTGATGCGGCGGATGGAGGCGACGGAACCGGCGCGGCGCGTGGGGCCGTGCATGACGCAGGCGTCGAGCTCGACTTCTCCTTCCTCATTCGGCAGGCCGCCATAGCCAACAGAATCGTCGTTGGGGTCGTCTTCCACGCGGGTGACCACGGCGAGGACGGCGTCGAGCGTGTCGCCACCCTTCTTCAGCACTTCCATGCCGTGGTCGAGCTGCTTGAGGCCGTTGGCGCTGGAGATGATCAGCGGCCGCGCGTGGCCGGCAGCAGCGGCCTGGGCCGGCGGAAGGGCGGCGCCAAACAGACGGCGCGTTCCGGCCAGAAGTCCGGTACCCAGAGAGGTAATGAAGAAGTTCCTGCGCGTCCATTCCGCCATGATCGTGTCCTCCTGCCGGCTATTCCGCAGTTGCCGCGGAAAGAATACACAGGTCGAGACGCTGGGGCCACCCCAGAAGAGCAGAAGCAGAGAGCCAATCCTGAATCCGGCGCCGGAGGAGGCGACGTTCGCGGTTAAATCGGCCGCGCGCGCCCGCTGTTGGCGAGATCACGTTGAAACTTCGGCCAGGCACTGTCCATCAGGGCTCCGTGCGTCCCGGCGAAGGCGATGATTTTGCCTCCACGCAGGCCAACATAGATGGTGCCATCGGGCGCGAGCGTGGGAGAGGAGGAGCCGGGCCCTTCGTTGATGGCGACCTTCTCAAGCACCTTGCCTTCTGACGACACGGCCATCAACCACCCGGAGTTCAACACGTAGAGCGCACCGTCGGCCGCCAGCGCTGGCGTTTCTGAGATGGACCCGACTGTGTTCAGGACCCACTTCTGCGTTCCATCCGGATTCAGGGCGTAGAGGTTGCCGTCGCCGCTGGCGAAGTAGACCGTTCCGTCCGCGGCAATCAGCGGGGTCGCGTGGTTCACGACGTGCGTCTTCGTTTTGAATTCCCACTTGTAGCTTCCGTCCGTGGCCAGCGCAACCAGCCGCGACTCAGCGGCGCAGACGTAGAATGTGCCGGTGTAACCCACGGCAAATCCCGATTCGGGCCAGAAATTTCCCGGGGGAATGCGGCCGCCGGTCCTCGTGATCATGTCTACAGTGAGCGGGGGATTCATCACCGGATACTGCCAGATGGTTCTTCCTCCCGACCACACGGCGTCCACTCTTCCGACTCCCGAATAGACGATCACTCCGTTGGGAAAAATGGCGGCCGAACCGGCGCGTTCAAAGCCCACGCCGGCGCTCCAGTCCGTGGAGCCGTCGCTCAGCCGGTAGGCACGGAACTGGCCGCGCCAGGGAGTGTAGAGATGATTCTCGTCGAGGGCGGCTCCCAACCAACTCGTTTGTTTGTCCGCGTAAGGGCCGCCGCCTACCGCCCAGCGCTGCGTTCCGGTGCGATTGATGGCAATGACGCGCTGGTCCTGATTGGTGACGTAGATTGCGCCGTCTGCACCGATGGCAGGGGCGCCCTTGACCGGGCCGGACTCAAATTGCCATTGCAGCTTGCCGGAGGGATCCAGGGCGTACACGAACCCGTCTTCGCTCGCGGCATAGAGCGTTCCATCCTCGCCGAGCGCGAGAGCCCCGTTGATGGCGCCGGCGGTTGCGAATTGCCACTTCTGCGGGATTGTGGGGGCCGATTCGCGAGAAGCCTGCCTGGCGACAAGCTCATAACGCACCAGGGCTCCCACGATCAGAATCGCGCCGACGCCCAGACCCAAAAGAGTGGCCTTGCCGACGTCCATCTGCAGCACTTGCTTCATCGCGTCACCCCGTGATTCCCTGCTGGTCTCCGAGCTTGCAGCGAACATACGATTCGCCGCCGCAGGACGCAATGACCCGCCCGGGTCCTCGTGCGCTTTCAGGAACGCCAGACGCGGGACCTGCCGAACTCCGCGTCAGAGTCCCGTCACGGGGTGTAGAATTGCCGGGCTTTTCTCCCGATGTAGACACAAATGCCAGTTGGCCCGCGCCCAGGAGGCTCGCATTGATCGGCCGTACGCTATCGCACTACCAGGTCACCGCCGCGATTGGCGCTGGCGGCATGGGCGAGGTGTATCGCGCGACGGACACGAAGCTGGGGCGCGACGTGGCGCTGAAGGTGCTGCCCGTTGAAATGGCCCGCGATCCCAAGCGGCTGGCGCGCTTCCAGCGCGAGGCGCGCGCCGTGGCCGCGCTGAATCACCCGCACATCGTCACCATCTTTTCGGTGGAAGAAGCCGACGGCGTGCACTTCCTCACCATGGAACTGGTCGAAGGGCAGTCGCTCGACCGGCTCATCGCGAAGCAGGGCCTGCCGCTCGAGCGGCTGATCGAGATTGTCTGCGCGCTGGCCGAGGCGCTCGCCGCGGCGCACGAAAAAGGCATCGTGCATCGCGACCTGAAGCCCGCCAATGTGATGTTGAGCAGCGAAGGCCGCGTGAAGGTGCTGGACTTCGGCCTGGCCAAGGAAACCCACGTGGAAAGCGCCGAGGACGCGACGATGAGTTTCGCGGGCAAGACGGAAGCGGGCGTGGTGATGGGAACGCCGGCGTACATGTCGCCCGAGCAGGTACGGGGCGACGTGGTGGACCACCGCACGGACATCTTCTCGCTGGGCATCCTGCTCTACGAAATGGCAACCGGGGAGCGGCCGTTCAAGGGGCGCTCGTCGGCGGAGCTCTCGTCAGCCATCCTGCGCGACACGCCGCGGGCGATCGGCGAGGTACGAGCCGATTTGCCCAGCGATCTGGTACGCGTCATCCGGCGCTGCCTGGAGAAAGATCCGCGCCATCGCGTGCAGACCGCGCGCGACGTGGGCAATGAGTTGCGGGATCTCACGCGCCAGCCGTTGCAGGCTACGCCCGGAGCCGCGGCGCTCGATCCCAGCCGCACCTCGGGAGCTTCCCGAGCCGAAGAAGCCTTTGGGGTGGCCGTGCTTCCCTTCAAGTGCTCGGGGGACGCGGAGATGGAGTCGTTCGCCGACGGCCTGAGCCAGGACATCACCACCGGGCTTTCGCGCTTTCGGTATCTGTCCGTCGTTGCAGGCGCCACAGCCTCCCGCATCACGGGAGAAACCGGAGACGAGCGGGCGCTCGGCGGCAAACTGGGCGCGCGTTATGTGCTGGTAGGCAGCATCCGAAAGGGCGGTTCGGCCATTCGCCTGAGCGCCCAACTGATCGACGCCCAGACGGGCGCGCAGCTCTGGGCCGAGACCTACAATCGCGACCTCCAGACCTCGAGCATTTTTGCGATGCAGGACGATATCGCCGCGCGCATCGTGGCAACCGTAGCCGACAGCTACGGGGTGCTCGTGCATTCCATACGGGCGGCGATGCGGCAGAAGGACGACGCCGAACTCACGCCGCTGGAGTGGCAGTTCCAGTATTTCGCCTACCGGGAGCAGATTACGCCTGGCGCGCACGCGGAACTCAGAAGCCGCGTGGAGCGCGCGCTGGAGCGAAACGACCGCCAGTCAGAGCTGTGGGCCTGCCTGGCGCAGATCTACGTGGATGAGTATGCGTTTGGCTTCCGGGGTGACGCGAACTCTCTCGACCGGGCGCTCGCGGCGGCGCGCCGCGCGGTGGAACTCGATCGGGCGAACCAGTTCGCGCTGGTCGCGCTTGCGCAGGTGCACTTCTTCCGGCGGGACCTCGCGGCGTTCAGTCCTGCGGCCGAACGCGCAATGGCGCTCAATCCACTCAATACCGACGCGGTGGGGATCCTGGGACTGCAGATCGTGCACGCGGGCGGGTTCGAGCGAGGCACCGCAATCGTGCGCCGCGCGATGGAACTGAATGCGAATCACGCCGGATGGATGCACTTCGCTCCGTTGTGGGACCACTTCCACAAAGGCGAATACGAGCAGGCGCTTGAGTGCGCGAACCGTGTGGACGTACCCGGGCTTTTCTGGCCCTACCTTGTAGTGGCCTCGGCGTGCGGGCACCTGGGCCGGCGCACCGAAGCCGAGGCCGCGGTGCGGGATCTGCTGGCGCTCGATCCGGAGTTTGCGGCGCACGCGCGCTCGAACATCGAGAGCTGGCACTTCGCGAGCGGGCTGCTCGACCCGATCCTCGAAGGGTTGCGCAAAGCCGGGCTTGCGATTCCAGCGACCGCCGGATCGTCCATCGCGACGCCGCGCAGCGGGAGGGTCACGCCAGAAACAGATCGAGCGAAGTTAGACTCGGGACAGGCCCGCGCCGACGAGGGCTTTTGGGTGGCGGTCCTGCCATTCAAATGCGGCGGCGCAAACGCCGACCTGACCGCACTTGCCGAGGGACTCTCCGAGGGGATCGTGACCGGCCTATCGCGATTCTCGTACCTGCACGTCATCGCGCGCAGCTCGACCGCGCGGTTTAAGAGCGAGTCACTTGATGTCCGCTCGGCCGGCAAGGAACTCGGCGCACGCTATGTGGTGGAGGGCAGCCTTCGGCAGGCCGGCTCAACCATTCGCCTTGCGGTACAGCTGGTGGATGCAACCAACGGCGCTCACTTATGGGCGGAAAACTATGAACGCACCTTCAGCCCAGAGAGCATTTTTGCTCTGCAGGATGATTTGGTACCCCGCGTCGTCTCAACGGTGGCAGATCAGAACGGCATCCTGACTCGCAGGATGAGCGAAACGCTGCGCAGCAAGAGTGAAGACGCCCTGACCCCGCACGAGGCCGTGCTCCGCTCTCTTAGTTATTTCGAGCGCGTTACTCCCGAGGAGCACGTAGTCGTAAGACGAATTCTGGAGCGCGCCGTGCGCGAGGCTCCGGACTACGCCGACTGCTGGGCGATGCTTTCCCTCATGTATTCCGTCGAGTTCGCAGACGAATTCAATCGCGGGCCCAATCCTCTCGACCGCGCCCTGGCCGCGGCACAGCGCGCTGTGCATCTCGCCGCAACTCAGGCTCTCGGCCACTACGCGCTGGCCTTCGTCTACTTCCTCCGCAAAGAGACTGCTTCCTTCCGGGCGGAGGCAGAAAAAGCCTTGGCACTGAATCCCATGGATGGATCGGTCATGGGCATCCTCGGCGTGCTCATAGAGCATGCCGGCGAGCCCGAGCGGGGTTGTCAGATAGCGGAAACTGCTATGCAGCTCAATCCCAACCATTCGGGCTTGTTCCGCTTCGCCGCGTTCACGAACGCCTATGGCCAGGGCAAGTATGCGGAGGCGCTTGAGCTGGCGGTTCGCATCAACATGCCTAATTACTTCTACGCGTATGCCGCGCGGGCTGCTGCGCTCGGCCAGCTCGGCCAGCGCGAAGCCGCGGAGAGAGAGCTACGGGAATTGCTCGCCCTCCGTCCCGACTTCGCCACAGCGGCGCGCCGGGAATTTGCCAAGTGGTATGACTCCGAGCTGGTTGAACTCATGATCGAAGGCCTGCGCAAGGCGGGTCTTTCGATTCCCGCGACCGACGGATCGTCCGACTCGCTGAGGCGAAACGGGACGGTCACCGCAAGAGCAGGTCGAGCGGAGTCAGGCATGGACTCGGCAGCAGTTCGCGCCGAGGAGGGCTTCTGGGTCGCGGTGCTGCCGTTCATGTACGCCGGCACGAGCGCGGAACTCGCGGCGTTGGCCGAAGGGTTGACCGAGGATGTCGTGACCGGGCTATCGCGATTCTCCTACTTGCGGGTGATCGCGCGAGGCGCGACCGCGCGATTCAAGAGCGAGGCAGTGGATGTCCGCTCCGCCGGCAAAGAGTTGGGCGCGCGTTACGTGATGGAAGGCAGCCTACGACACGCCGGGACGAAAATGCGTCTGGCGGTGCAGGTGGTTGATACGACCTCAGGCGCGCATCTCTGGGCGGAGACCTACGAACGCACCTTCCATCCGGAAGCCGTTTTCCAGCTTCAGGACGACCTGGTACCGCGGATTGTTTCGACGGTTGCGGATATGAATGGCGTTCTGCCGCGGGGCATGGGTGAATCTCTCCGCAGCCGCACCCCCGAGCAGTTGAGCCCGTACGAGGCGGTGCTGCGCAGCTTCGGCTATTTCGAGCGGGTGAATCCTGAAGAACTGGCTGCTGCGCGGTCCGGCCTCGAGGTGGCGGTGCAGAAGGCGCCGGCTTATGCCGATGCGTGGGCTCTGCTGGCGCTGCTGTGCGTCCAGGACTTCGCGCAAGGATTCGATCTTCAGGCTGATGCCCTGGCCAGCGGGTCAGCTGCCGCGCGGCGTGCCGTCGAGGCAGGGCCAGCCAATCATCTCTCCTATTTCAGTCTGGCCCAGGCGCTCTTCTTCGAAAAGGAATTTCAGAGCTTCCGCAATGCAGCGGAGCGGTCCGTCACGCTCAACCCCACGGACGGCAACTCCATCGCTTTTCTCGGTGAGTTGCTCACCTACGCGGGCGAATGGGAGCGCGGCCTGGCACTCTCGGAGCGCGCCAAGCAGCTCAATCCCAATCATCCCGGCTGGTATTGGTATGCCGACTTTTACAACGCGTACCGCCAGGGCGATGACCGCGGCGCGCTGCGTTTCGCCCTCAAATTCAATCTGCCGAACCACTGGGGCGCGCACGCGGGGATGGCAGCCGTCTGCGGGCAGCTCGGGGAGCGTGATGCGGCCGCTAAGGCCCTGCGGGAACTGCTCATATTGCGGCCCGACTTCGCCGTCACCGTTCGCAAGACCTTCGAGAAGTGGTGGGAACCCGAATACGTGGAACGCGTGATCGAGGGCTTGCGCAAGGCGGGGCTGGGGGTTGCAGATTCGGCGGCGGCTCCATAAGCCGAGCGGCGCCAGAATGGTTCTGACGCTGCCGGCCCACGTGGAGCCGGCGTTTGCGTCGCTGCGCTCCGAGCCCGAGTTCCAGGCCCTGCTGCGGAAGATGGGCTTTCACGCTTAAATCTGCTTCCTGCAATTTTGAACTTCCTTGCCGGTAATAGACGGCGTGCGAATCCGCCGCATCGCGGCGATAATGTGTGGCCACGCGCGCCAAGGGATAAGAAACCCACCGCATGCGGAGTCCGTCCTAATTGCGCCCCCTGCACCGCTGGCGCGTGGACGGAACAAAACGGGCGCATCAGCCGTTCGATACAGAGTAGATAAGAATCCCCCTAAGGGAATGGAGCGCTAAAGAATGAGCCGAAAGATTCGTTTGTTGCTTCAATCAGCAGCCTGCCTGGCGATGCTTGCACCCATCGCGGCGGCCGGCGCCGATAAGCCAGTGAAGAGCGCCGGCAAGCCGGCGCAAAGCGTGGACGAGCGCCGCAAGCAGCTCGATTCCCTGCTCAAAGAACAATGGGAATACACGCTGAAGAACGGCCCGGAATTCGCCAGCATCATCGGCGACAAGCGCTACAACGACAAGGTAAGCGACATCTCCGAGAAGGCCGTATATGCGGACCTGGAGATGTCCAAGAGCTTCCTGGCGCGGTTTGAAGCCGTGGACACCACGGGCTTTCCCGTGCAGGAGCAGTTGAACAAGGCGCTGATGGTTCGGGGGCTGAAAGAGCAGCTCGACAACGCGAAATTTGAAAGCTGGCTGATGCCCGTGGACCAGTTCGGGGGCATCCACATCCTGATTCCGCAGCTCGTCTCCGTGCTCCCCTTCGATACGGTAAAGGACTACGAAGACTACGTCGCCAGGTTGAAGCAATATCCCGCGGTGCTGGACGGCGCCATCGTGCTGATGCGCAAGGGCGCAGGCAAACACCTGATACCGCCGCGAATCCTGCTGGAGAAGGTGGTGGTGCAGGCGCAGAGCATCGGCGACCAGAAGCCGGAGGACAGCCCCTTCGCACAGCCCCTGAAGAAATTCCCGGCCGCGATTTCCGCGGCAGACCAGAAACGCATCACCACCGAGTTGCTGGCCGCCATTCGCGACGGTATGAATCCTGCTTACGTGCGGTTCACGGCTTACGTTCGCGATGAGTACGTGCCGCAGGGCCGCAAAGACCCGGGCATGTGGGCGCTGCCTGATGGGGACGCGCGCTACGCGGCCCAGGTGAAATCGAACACGACGACGAGCATGACGCCCGAAGAAATCCATCAGCTCGGACTCAGGGAAGTGGCGCGCATCGAGGCGGAAACACTGAAGGTGGCCAACCGGCTGGGGTACAAGGACCTGCCGAGCCTCTACGCCGCGGTGGACAAGAATCCCGACCTGCACCCCAAATCGCGCGAGGAGATTCTTGACCTCTATCGCAAGTACCTCGCGCAGATGTACGTGAAGCTGCCGGATTTGTTTGGCCGCCTGCCCAAGGCCAAGCTGGAAGTGATGGCCGTGCAGGAATTCCGCGAAAAAGATGCTGCGGGAGCGGAATACAACTCAGGCACGCCCGACGGCTCGCGTCCGGGCCACGTAATGGTGAACACGGGCGACTTCGCGAAGCGCACCACCATAACGATCGAGACCACCGCGTACCACGAGGGCGTTCCGGGACACCACATGCAGGGCTCTATCGCGCAGGAACTGCCGGAGCTGCCGCCGTTCCGCCAGCAGGGCGGCTACACCGCCTACGTGGAAGGCTGGGCGCTTTATTCCGAACGCCTGGGCGAAGAGCTGGGCTTCTACCAGAATCCTTACAGCTACTACGGCCATTTGCAGGACGAAATGCTGCGCGCCATCCGGCTGGTTGTGGACACCGGGTTCCATTACAAGCGCTGGACGCGTCAGCAGGTGGTGGACTACTTCCACCAGCACTCCGGAATCGACGAGGTGGAAGTGCAGAGCGAGACGGATCGCTACATCGCCATTCCGGGGCAGGCGCTCGGCTATAAAATCGGCCAGCTAAGAATTCTGGAGCTGCGCGAGAAAGCCAAGCAAGCCCTGGGGCCGAAGTTCGACATCCGGGGATTCCACGACACCGTGCTGGGCGCCGGCGCCCTGCCGATGGACGTGCTCGAGCAGCAAGTGGACGCGTGGATCGCCACGCAGAAGGCGAAGTAAGCGTCCGCTAAGAGACACCGGCCGGGGCTGGGCGCGCAAAGAGCGTCCGGCCCCGGCCTTTTTTCTGTGTCTTCCCTGCTCTCTTCCCGCACTGTGAAATCCGCTGGAACGCCGGACCGCTTGCCCGCATGATAGACAGCGAAACGAAGGAGCCTGCGAATGCGCGTCAAGTCTATGAAGATGAGGGTCGCGACCCTGGTGGCGTTCTGCGCACTGTTCTGCGCACTGACCTGCGGCTTGGCGCTCGCTCCCGCCTTCGCGCAGAAGGTGGACGTGACGGTGGATCAGAACGCCCACTTCAAGAAGTACAAGCGCTACGCCTGGGGAAAGAATTCGCTGGTCACGCGCCAGACTGCGGACGTGGAAGCGCAGATTGAGCAGAAGATTGAAGCCGCTGCAAACTTTCAACTCACCACCAAAGGTTTCGTTCTGGACGCAGCCCAGCCGGACTTCGTAATTCACTACGATGCGGGAGCCATGCCGGACCCCGGCGCCAGCGCCGCCACATGGCAGCAGCCCATCGCCGGCGGCGACTATATCGGAGGCACCTTCGCCGGTGTTCCCATGGATGTGTGGCTGCAAGTGACCGGTGTGATCAAGTTCGCCGTGCAGGATACAAAATCTCAAACGGTTGTCTGGCAATCCGTGCTTACCAAGAAAACCAACGAACCCAAGAAGTTCATGAAGAACCTGGACAGCGAGATCAACAAGCTGGTTGCGAAGAGCCTGCAGAAGTTCCCACCGAAGTAACCGGCCTTCCAGAAGGCGAAAGCCCTGGCGCTGCTCCGCGAGCCCCAGGGAACCGGAAGCAGGCCCAAAACGGCTGAATTGTTGCTACCGGCTGAGGCGCCGTGACTGGGGCGACTCGGCCGGGAGAGCATCGAACGCGACACCCTTCCATCGCCGAGCCGCCTACCCAGGGATCGGTGACCAATTGGCAGGGAGAACGCAATCCACGTGACAATATCTTCACAGTCCGCCAAAGGAAGAACACCTAAATAAGCAAACGGTTGATATACAATCCCGTTCAACCTGCGGAGGCCCAGCCGCGTTGAATCCTTATTCCGGACTGTCTCCCGAAGAGCTGTTCCGAGCATGCGCCCAGACGGGCGAAGCGGCTGCATGGGAGGAGTTCGTCCGGAGATTCCATCGGTTGATCGCCATGGTCGCGCTGCGCACGGCGCGGGGCTGCGGCGGAGGCACGCCGGAAATCGTTGACGAGCTTGTGCAGGACACCTACCTGAAACTCTGCGAGCAGGACGGGCGGCTGCTGCGCACGTTTGATGCGCGGCACGAGGGCGCGGTATTCGGCTTCCTGAAGGTGGTCACCCGCAACCTGGTGATGGACTACTTCCGCAAGGAAAACACGGAAAAGCGCAAGGCCGGGACGGAAGCCGGCTCGCTGGACGCAGAGCAGGAGAAGGCGCACCACGGACCCACACCGGGAGATGCCGGGGCAACGGAGCGGCAGGTGCTGCTGCGGGAAATTGACGTGCATCTGCGCGCGGTGGTGGAAGGCCCCAACGCTGCGCGCGACCGGCGCATCTTCTGGCTGCATTACCGCGCGGGCCTGACCGCAAATGCAATCGCGGCGATGCCCGAGATCGGCCTGACAACAAAAGGTGTGGAAAGCACGCTGCTGCGCATGACGCGGGAACTGCGGTGGCGCATTGGCGGGCAAGCGTCCAGGGGGCTGGGGAACGAAGGGATTCAGCCTTTGGAATCGTTCTAAAGGGAGCAGGAGAATTGAGCGAAGCCCAGAAACACCTAACCCAGGAGCAGGTTGACCGGCTGGTCGAAACCCAGCCTCGAGAGCCGGGAGACGTTTCGTCCACGGGGGCCCAGGAAGAAGCGCGGCGCCACCTGGCGAACTGCCAGGACTGCCAGAGGCTGGTTCACATGCACGAAGAGATCGCTGGATCGCTCCGCCGGCTTGCGGGAGCGGCGGCGGGCCCACGGAGCGCTGCATGCCCTTCGGATGAAGAATTGTGCGAGCTGGCGGCGGGAATCCTGGCGCCGGAACGTGCGGAAGCTGTGCTGGAACACGTGACGAGTTGCGATCATTGCGGGCCGCTGCTGAAGCAGGCAGTGGAAGAGTTGGCCGCTGAGCCGACGACGGAAGAAAACGCGCTGGTGGATCGCCTGCCGAGCGCACAACCCGCTTTCGCGGCAGAAATGGGCCGGCGGCTGGCCGAGCGGCAGCGCACACTTGGTGCTGAGGCCGTTGTGCCGCCCGCGCCCCGCGCCCCCCGAAGGACGTGGTGGGCGCTCTCGTTCGCCTGGGGGATCGCGGCAGCAGCGGTAGTGATTGTGGCGCTAGGCGCGGTGTGGATGTACCGGCGCACGCAGCCGGCGTTTGCGGAGCAACTGTTGGCCGAGGCCTACACGCAGCAACGCACGATGGAGCTGCGCATCCCCGGCGCGCTACCGGCTCCGCTGCGCATAGAGCGCGGCGGGGGCGACCGCTCGCAGCTCAGCCGCCCGACGGCGCTGCTCGAGGCCGAGGCACTGATCGCGGAGGAACTGGCGAAACATCCCGAAGATCCGAGGTGGCTCGAGGCGCGCGGTCACGCGGAGCTGCTCGATTGGAATTACGAAGCGGCCATCAAGAGCTTCAAGCGGGCGCTGGACGTGAAGCCAGACACGCCGGAGCTGTTGACCGGCCTCGCCACGGCATATTTCCAGCGCGCCGAAGCGCAAGACCGCGCGATTGATTATGGCCAGGCGATCGAGTACCTCGGCCAGTCCCTGGCCAGGCGGCCGGATGATCCCGTGGCCCTCTACAACCGCGCGATTGCCGCAGAGAAGATGTTCCTGTATCAGCAGGCCATCGAGGATTGGGAACATTACCTGCGGGTGGATCCGAACGGGGCGTGGGTAGAGGAATCCAAACAACGTCTAGAGTCACTCAAGAAAAAGATCAAATCTCAAGAGAACTCACGGCCAGCATTGTTGACGGACCCGGCCGCATTCGTTCAGTGGGCGAAAGGGCCGGCGGCAGACGCGGACGCGGCGCCGACTGACTCCCAAGACGAAGAATACCTTGATCTCGCGGTTCGGGAGTGGCTGCCAGCTCTACGCGCATCGAACGTTGGCACGCGGCCGGCGAGGGCGTCGTGGCGGTCGAACGCCCATTGGGAGGCGCTCGAAGCGCTCGCGGCCAGACTCGAGAGGAAACACGGAGACCGGTGGCTGGGCGATCTGCTCCGTGAGTTGCGGGTCGGCGGCGATGCTGCCAACGCATTTCAACTGCTCTCTTCTGCCGTGCAACTGAACCAGACCGCAGACCGTGAAAGCTCAAGCGAGCGGGCGCATGAATCTGCGGCGCGCTTTCAGCGGGCGGCAATTCCCACCGGGGCCGAGCGGGCCCAGTTTGAAGAGATCTATGCGATGCATCTTTCGTACAAGGGCGGTGCATGTTACGAGTCGGCAACAGCACTCGTGGACCTCGCGCGGCGACGATCTCACACTTGGTTGTTGGCTCAAGCGTTGTTGGAGCTTTCCATTTGTAGCGAGATGACGGGGCGCGACATAGACGGCCTGTTTAAGGCTACTCGGAATGCTTTGGACACAGCGACGGAGGCACATTACGGAACCATTGGCCTGCGCGCGATCGCGATTCTCGCATTCCAGCGCCTGGAGTACGGAGAGCCCACAGCGGCCTCCAGCCTGGCCATAAAGGGGCTCGCCCGGTATTGGGATGGAAGTTATCCAGCAATGCGCGCTTACAGCTTGTATGCGTGCTTGGAAGTCGCTGCGGAACACACTCGACTGCCCTTCATGGACGTCTCCTCAGGAAGGGAGGCCGTACGGACTATTTCGCGGGACCCCGATTTGGTGCTGCGTGGATTTGAGGAGCAACGGTTAGCGCGGGCCCAGTTGGAGATCGGCGACCTGCAAGGGGCGC